>JBEVNF010000015.1:0-12541 GCA_040508255.1 Flavitalea sp. | reverse complement strand
GAAATCCGTTGGCTACTTGCTGTTGCTGATTTTGATCGTTGCGGTGATCACAATTGTGGTAAGCGCGCTGTAGGGTCAGATTTCAATGAAAATGGCCAGCCGTGAAAAAACATCTCATGATGGCTTTTTCATCATGGCCATGCATCTTGTATTTCGCAACTTCACATTATAACGATAACGAATTCTTTTACTGTTATCGAAATTTCAGTTAATCAAATAAGATCAAAATATTGCGGCTGGTAACCGCACTGTGAGCCAACAGTCAGCAACCAACTGAGCATGGCCGGTGATCAACTGATCGGGGAATCATTCTGTATGCCCTGTGCGTGACCAAAACTATCAGGCTTTAATCTCCTGGTGAAGAAGAACTATGCGCGTAAGACGAGAGAAAATTTAAAGTCGAAAATCTGAAAACATGCAAACATTAGAACTGCAGAAAATGGGGCTAAGTGAGCTCGGGAAGGATGAGTGTGTTGAGGTGAATGGTGGCAACCCGATTGTGGGGCTTCTACTTAAGTCACTCATCGATAACTTCGAAGAAGCAGCTCGGGGACTACAAGATGGATGGAATTTCAACAAGAAAAAAACTAAATAATATGAAAAACAATTCAATTAACGATCTCATGTTCCATTGCGAACCTCTTTCGATGGAAGAAATGAGCAACACCAACGGCGGTGAAGGCTTTTGGTACACGGTTATGAACGTTGTGGGAATGGTTGCGCGATCAGTGTACGAAGTTAGCAGGTCTGCTGCTGAATATCAGGCGTCATTGCCGCCTGTTCATAAAAAATGAGGAAAATATGGGTCGGGGTTCCCGGCCCATATTATTTTTTTTTCAAACTAACAAGTGAAAAAACTCGCTGCCAAGAATCAAAGAGAGATGAACTTATAGAAAAATTAGACAAATGAACCTGACTATAGAAGATAAGTTCACAAAGGTAGTTACCAGGCTTGCTAAACTTTCAATACCGAAGCTTTTGATTTACAGTTTCGTATTGAACAGCGTAATTATGATTTCTTTTTCATTACTAAGTAAGCCAGCTGACTTTCGGCTTGAATTTTCAAGCATCGGAGAAAAGATTTTCGTCGTGGTAATTTTCGGACCACTCTTTGAAACAACAATTTTTCAATACATGATCATTGAATACGCAAAAAAATACCTGCACTCGTTTTTCGCAGCGCTATTGATTTCCGCTATTGTTTTTGGATTGTGCCACTATTACTCATTCAACTATATTATCGCAACTTCGATTTCAGGACTCATAATGGGCGGACTTTACATCATTTTGAAAATGAAAGATAGCTATGCATTCCTATTGGTATTCATGCTTCACTCGGCCTACAATCTGCTCACATTGATTTTAAATATGATATTCTTTAGTCATCGCTGACACTTCAGGTAACATATGAATCAAAGCACACCCTTTATCGACAGCTACCCAGCCACTCAGAGAGGAACATCCTTTCTGATATATTGGACAATAATTACGATTATTGCTTTAACCATTACCCTGATTCCGTTTATTTATTTAGAGGTCGGTGTAACTACGACTGGAATCATTCGGCCAACCGGCGAAAAAGTTTCTCTGCGTCCCATAGTTCCTGGAACAATTGACTCAATTTTTTGCAAAGAAGGAGAGTATGTGCCGGCCGGTGCCGTAATATTCAGTATCACGAACGTTAGCTCAACTTCAAAAGCTCTGGCAATAGAAACAGAGCTTGTCCGTAAAAAAAAATTGAATCAAGATCTGCTGATACTATGTAAATCAAATCTCTCAGATCCGCACATACTTTCGAAATTGATCACTCCCGTATTGGCTATGCAACTTGGCGAATACAAAAACCAATCCACTGCACGTAATATAACATTCAAAAAATCAGCGTACGAACTTTCTGTTGCGCAAAACCTGTTCAATGACAGTGTTATTTCAGCCAATGAATATTTCGCTCACCGTGACGAAAATTCAAGGTTAAGCGCTGAGTACGAGGCATTCAAGATTTCGTGGAAAAGCAAATGGGAACAGCAGCTTCTGACCCTCAACTCAGAGATAACGGACCTGGAAAAACAACAAGAATTACTTGTACGAGAAAATCAACTTTATTTGGTAAGGGCTCCATCCTCCGGCATTCTGATGGGTGTCAATGATAAATATCCCGGTTTATTTATACAGGCTGGTGAATTATTCGGAGAACTTTCGCCGGAAACAAGCCTTATAGCCGAATGTATAGTTGATCCCTCTTCGATTGGCATGATCCGTAATCATCAACGAGTAACAATGCAGATCGACGCTTTCGATCATACGTATTTTGGATCGGTAAACGGCACAGTTTCCAGCATAGACAATGATTATACAATAATGCATCAATCACCGGTATATAAGGTGAGATGCACAATCGACGAAAACACACTTCGTCTTAAAAATGGATACGAAGCTAAGCTGAAAAAAGGACTCACTTTCCAGGCCAGGTTTATCGTTGCTAAACGATCAGTATTCGATCTTTTGTTTGACAACATTGATGATTGGTTAAACCCGGGGAGGAAGTAGCATGCGAAAAACATAAAGTAGGAATTGTTCAAGTCAAGCTGTACTGAAAATGAAGAAAGGAATTTGTGTAAAACAGAAAGACATTACCGATTGCGGCGCTGCCTGCCTTGCCTCTATAGGCATTCATTATAGGTTAAGAATGCCTGTCACTGCTATCAGGCAACTCGCCGGCACAGACAGGCGGGGAACCAATGTAATGGGTATGATCGCAGCCGCTGAAAAAATGAATTTTACTGCAAGAGGTGTAAAGGGAAACATTCAAAGTCTCCGAAACATCCCATTGCCGGCGATCGCCCACCTTGTACTTGCAAATAAACTGCACCATTACGTTGTAATTTATGAAGTCAAAAAATCTTCAGTAGTTTACATGGATCCCGGAGATGGGAGACTGATAAAAAAATCATTCACCGATTTCCAGGCAGAATGGTCTGGTGTGCTTGTGATCATTACTCCAGCCGCAACATTCACCAAAGGAAGTTATACCGTATCAAACTACAGGAGATTCTGGCAACTCGCAAAACCGCAGAGCGGAGTTTTGCTGCAGGCGATAACCGGTTCCGTTTTCTATACAATCCTCGGACTTTCAACCTCGGTATTTGTTCAAAAAATTGTCGACAATGTTCTCAGGGATAACAACCTAAATCTGTTAAATCTCATGAGTGTGATCATGATCGTGCTGATGGTATTCCAGTTCCTGATTGGAATTCTAAGATCGGTGTTTGCGCTGCAGACGGGACTGCAAATTGATTCAAAACTGATACCCGGTTACTACGCACATATCATGAACATGCCTCAAAAGTTTTTTGATAGCATGCGTGTAGGTGAGATCATCAGTCGTGTAAACGATGCCGTAAAGATCAGGAGTTTTGTAAATGAAGTTGCGCTGGGCATGATCGTCAATGTGCTGATCATCGTTTTTTCTTTCGGACTGATGTTCATGTATTACTGGAAACTTGCCCTGATCGTAGCACTTGTAATTCCCTGTTATACCGGCATCTATCTGATTGGAAACAGGATAGCGCGCAGGCAGCAGAGAGCATTGATGGAAAAAGGAGCGGCTCTTGAAACTCAACTTGTAGAAAGCCTTGATGTAGCCGGACTCGTGAAAAGATTCAATCTTGAACTATTTAGTCAGGTACGAACCGAATCCAGGTTTGGAGCTTTGCTTTCAGAGATTTATCGGGCCGGGAAAAGTTCAATACTACTAAGCGGAGTTTCGGATTTGTGTACCAAACTGTTTACTATCGCATTGCTTTGGTGCGGCGGATATTTTGTAATCAATCGGGAATTGTCTCCCGGCGAACTATTAAGCTTCTATGCACTCGCGGGATATCTCACAACACCTGCGATGGCACTCATCGGAAGTAACAGAAGTGTTCAGGATGCATTGATCGCGGCAGAAAGGCTTTATGAGATCACTGACCTGGATCCAGAAAATGATATTCCCGACGCTATTACATTCAACAAATTACCGGGAGGCAATATGGGAAATATCACTTTTGAGAATGTACATTTTTCATATGGTACAAGGGCAACTGTTCTCAAGGGATTAAACCTTGAGATCAGCGCAGGCAGCAGCACAGCAATAACCGGAAGAAGCGGCAGTGGAAAATAAACGATTGCCGGAATCCTGCAAACATTGTATACCCCGACCGAAGGGCGTGTTACCATCAATGATCTTGATATTAAATACTTTCAAAAACGAAGCATAAGGGATGCAATCACGGTCGTTCCACAAAATGTAGAGCTCATAGCAGGAACCATCATTGAAAACATCGCGCTCGGTGATTTCGAACCTTCGCTTGAAAAAATCGTTGGCATCAGCAGGCTGCTTGGCATCGACAAATTTGTGGAAATAATGCCGGCACACTACTACACCTATCTCGAAGAAAATGGTTCCAATCTTTCCGGTGGTCAGCGACAACGGATCGCCATTGCAAGAGCACTTTACCGTGAACCAGAAATTCTGATCCTTGATGAGGCTACCTCAAACCTTGACGCTCAGTCTGAACACTTTGTTCAGGCAGCTTTTGACTGGTTCCTCGCCCAGGGGAAAACCCTGATCATAATTGCCCACAGACTCAGTACTATCAGGAATTGTGATCAGATCATTGTCCTGAAGGACGGTGCGCTCGCAGGCAGTGGAACACATTTCGAGCTTCTTGAATCTTGCGTTGCTTATAATGAACTCTGGAATTTACAGGCACCGGAAGCTGCGCGATAGAGGGGTTTTTGTACAGTGACCGCTTGGTGTATATTTGCGCCTGATCCCGATTTTCAAAGCCTGGAATTTTTGTGCAAAATCCTGTTTACATTTTCATCTGTTGCCTGTTCTTTGTGCAGGCGCGATTGACCGGCAAAAGCCAGTCCATTGAACAACTGCCTGTTGATTTACAGATTGCAGGACACTATGGCTTCTTCATAGCTAATCAGCCAAAAGCTTATTATCTCCGTAATCAACATACAAGGATGCTCGAGTTTACTGTCAGCAGAAGGACCACAGGCAGCAGACAATGGGAAACCGATAACCGGTTACCTGCAATTGGGGTATCCGGCCTGTTCGCGGACCTGGGAAGCAAAGAATATCTTGGAAAGATGGCAGCGGTGTTTCCTTTTGTACACTTCCCGCTGAAAAGAACCAGGAATTCAATATTGACATTCAGACTTGGCACCGGCGTTGGCTGGGTGGAAAAACCGTTCAATAAAAATACCAACTACAAAAACCTGATGATAGGTTCGCATTTAAATGCAGTGATCAATATGAAACTGCAGAAAGAATGGAGGATCTCCGATCATATTTACGGTAACCTGGCGCTTGGATTTACTCATCTTTCTAATGGTGCAATGAAACTGCCGAATCTTGGTTTGAACATACCGACCCTCTCGGTTGGTGCGAGATACCAGGCGAACGGAAGTTTGTTCCCATTCAAAAAAGAGAGGCTTCGTTCCTACAGGCGAACTGATCTTTTTATTCTTGGTAGCCTGGCCTTCAAACAGACTTACCCGCTCGAAAATCGTGCACACCTTGTAAAGCTCGTTACCGCTGAACTCAGCAGACGCCTATCGCCTGTGAATAGTATCACAGCGGGACTTACCGTGGCATATGATCCATCGTTGAGCAGAGAGATCACCTTTGTGCAGGCCTATGAGTTTGATAAATCAGAGCTACAGGTTCAGGCCAGTGTATTCGGTGGATATGAACATCACGTGGGAAAAATCTCATTTCCCGTTCAGCTTGGCACTTATCTGTACAACAATTACAAATCATCATCTCTGTACCAGATGATTGGAGTACGATATCATTGGTCTCCACGATGGTTTGCCGGTATTCAACTGAAAGCACATTTTGGAAAAGCAGATTATATTCAATCAGGCATTGCATACAAAATAAACTGAGCCAACAACAACCATATAAAACCGGGATGCTGAAAGCAGCGCAATTATTTTCTTTGCTGTTGATGATTGCTGCGATCATGCCTGGTTGCAGCAAAACCGCGCTTTTCAAAACCGGTAAGATCAAAAAAGAAAAAAGACAGTTTAAAGCTTTCACTGAGATTGATCTTTACGACAAAGTAAACCTGGTACTAACACAGGACAGCGTTAATGGTATCTGGGTTGAAGCGGGAGAAAACCTGCTTGATGCTATCCAAACAACTATAGCCGGTGGCAAACTTGTGATCAGGGATAATAGCAGTTTCAAATGGAGCAGGAACCTTGATTACACCATTACTGTCTATGTTCATACAGCTTTGCTTTCACGTATAACCTATTATGGTGCGGGAAAGATCTCAAGCACAAACACACTGCTTGCAGATAAATTTTCTCTCGATTCATTTAACGGCATCGGAAGTGCAGACCTATCACTTGAATGTAATTACGCGGAACTTTTTATCAGGATGGCTAATGCAGATTTTACACTGAGGGGTAAGGCCCGGTATACACGCATGTATTGTGCTGACTATGGAAGTATGAACCTGAGCGGCTTTCAATCGCAGGATCTTAATGTTGATTACAGATCTATCCGTGATTCAAGGATCAACGTAACAGGCTCTTTGAGCGGAAAGATCAATTACAAGGGCAGTATTTATTTTACGGGAAACCCCAATTCCACCGTCACGATGGAGAGCTCTGGCCAATTGATACATATGCCCTGAAACACGGGTGTCGGCAGCATTTCACGACATTCCTGTGACAATCGAAACCTTTCTTGCACAAATTGAAGTTCCATCATTAAAATTTCAGTAATCACTTGGCACAGTAATAGATTGCTTTATATTCGTGTTTTTCAATACGACCATTAAATCTTTTCACTATCATTCATGAGTATCTCTCAAAAGTCTCTCATTGTAAAAGCATCAACAATTCCCGGATCTGGTAAAGGCCTTTTCACTAAGAAATTAATCCCTGCTGGCACGAGAATCATCGAATACACCGGAAAAGTAACCACCTGGAAAGAAGCCGATAACGACGACGGTGAAAATGCTTATATCTACTACGTAAAACGTAATTACGTGATTGATGCAAGACCACACAAAAAATCACTTGCACGTTATGCAAATGATGCCCGTGGATTAAATAAGATCAAAGGCATCAATAACAATTGTGAATACGTTGAAGAAGGCAACCGTGTGTTCATATATTCCAAAAAAGAAATTGCCGCGGGTTCAGAATTGTTTGTTCCTTACGGGCCGGAATACTGGCAGGTGATCCGTCACAATTACAAGATCAACTTACAGAATAAGAAGGCAGAAGAAGCTGCAAAGGCAAAGGCTGCGAAAACATCTAAAGTAAAGACAAAACAGAAAGATCAGTTGAAAGCTGTGAAGCCTGCAGAGAAAAAATCTACCGTGCGTAAATCAGTTACAACCGGTTCTGCAAAATCCGCAAAGGCAAAACCAAAGGCTCCGAAAAGAATCGCCTCAGCACCAAAGGGAAACCTGGAAGCTGCATAGATCCACAATCGGATCAGTGTGATCTAAGGATCAAGCGGATCGTATGGATTTCTTCTCAGCGCTGCTGAGTCAGGGATAAAATAAGGCTTTCTGTCATTGTCCTGTTGAAGGGATTTATAGGGCAGGAAGCCGATCTCGTCCATAAACCGTCCCTTCATCATCATTACATACGAACTCTGAAACACATCGCTCACGAGCATTACAGGCTTGTTTGCGGGCATTCCGAATGCGTATACAATCCTCAGCCCATTGCGCACATTTGTTGTTGTGTGCCTTGCATAAGGCTCAGCAATCACTGCCGAAGCAGGAACACCAAGTTTCTCAACAAGATATTTTCGCATTTCGATTGCCTCACTGAAAGGTGTGCGATCGGGATGCACATGCCCACCGGAAACAATTATGAACGGAGCTTTCTTCTTCCTGTACTCAGCCGCTGCGAGTACACATCTTCTTGCACCACCCGAATCAAGTGAACGTGCCAGGTCCGAGGGACCAAGCCCGGGAACAATTATGGCGCTATACTGAAACTTTTCGAATTCTGTCTTCCTGACCTGATAATATGCTTCCTTGTTTATTCCTGCCGTTATCGGATCATATCTTGCCGCTTCGTCGCGACCATTGAGTTCGAGGATATTGAGCGATATCAACATCGGCATCGCATAAAAAACAACCTCAGACCCGGGTGCAGAAAGAGCAGCCGTGATCTTCTCACAGATTTTTGCAATATAGGCAGGGTCACCTTTTGAAAATCCTCCCCCATCAATCTTTGGATAACGCAGCGGAGCGCCACCCACATAAGTATTCAAAATATGATTTACCGCGGCAAGGTCGGTTTCCAGTTCAGCCACATCCTTCAATTTACCTGAACTATTGCCCAGGCTGATCCATGAATTATACTCACTTAAAAGGATCTTTCTCTCCTCTGCTTTTATGGTTAAAGCTTCAACCAGGCACTCCGCAGTTCTGCAGGTTTTTGTGGCCACGGTGTATCGGCGCCTGACCGCTTCTGTGATCATCCGCACTGCCGGAATCGTGTAAAATCCACTTGTAGTTTGCGGTGAATTATTCAGTGCAGTGAATCCGGCAAAAACCTTTTCACCGAGCGGTGCAAGATTTTGATCAATTTTGAAGGACTGTTTCGTATTAACATCAACTGCTGATCGTTTTGCTTTGCTGCCGCTTTTACAACAGCATAGAAACAAAACGATCAGCAGTATCAGATCCTTTTCAATCAATTGTTGAGCCTGTTTCACGCAAATCAATTTTGCGTAAAGATAGGGGTCACTTCACACTCCATTCATGTATTCCGGCAGAGTTATCAACAGGCAGCTGGATCTCGAGTCTTAACGCTGAAGTTTCAACCGGCTCAAATACAAATTTGTTGTACTTGTCTTTTGCGATCGGATCAGCCTGCTTCATGGTAACAGGCAACCAGTTACCATCTTTAAGATAGAGCACTTTTACAGAAGCAGGGACGCGGCATCCGCCCCATGGACCATCATCGTACCAGTACACAGAGGTTTCAGAAATTTTTTCCTGTCTTGCAAAATCATACTGAACCCACTCGGTACTTTTTTGCTTTGGCCACCAATGAAGATATGGCGCAGCGTGATCTTTTGAATCAACCGGATCGTATTGATCATTCAATGATTTAGTCATTCTCTTGTTTGCAAGTGAACTGCTCACTGTGCTCAGCGAAGCGATTGTTGGCGCTGCTTTGGGGCGTGCCGCCGACTCTTCAAACGGGATCCAGACGGTCATTTCAGTGGAGCCACGATTTGCCCACGAATAATAAGGGATCGCATAAACGGGCTGAGTTTTCTTAAGCAAAACATCAGTGTTAAGCTGACGCTTTGTAGCCTCACCTTCCATGGTAAGCACATTCACACCGTTCAGCAATGCCGGTTCATACTTAACCTGCACAGCTGCATTTTGTTTTACTACGATATTATGAACCGAACTGTCTGCATTGTCAGGACCTTCGAGACAATAGACAATGGGACCACGTTGCAATGCAAAACGACCAACATCATCCTTCACATTTGCATTGGCAAATACATGTTGCACTTCAAGTGGTAATTCAAACTCAACCTTGTCTCCTTTCGCCCATTTCCGTTTGATCACGGCATAGCCTTTCACAAGCTTATAGCTCGTTTCCTTTCCATTTACTTTGATCTTAACAGGTTGTTTGGCTGAATCTGCAAAACGATAAAGATCACCAGGCACAGCCTCGTTATTCAACCAGCCCGGAATGCGGATATTAACAGCAAACTCTGCAGATTTTTCAGGTGTGATCGCCAGCGAAACATTCCCCTTCCATGGATATTCAGTTGTCTGCGCGATATTCACTTTCGTCACATCGAGTTTCACATCTGCGGTATTACCCATAAAGAGATTTACATAAAGATCATTTTTGTTTTGCGCATATACATAACCGGGCACTGAAGGAAGAAACCTTGTCATGTTTGAAATACAACATGCACAGTCAAACCAGGCAGCACGCTGATGCTGACCTACAGAAGCCAATGGATTAGGATAAAAGAATCTGTTACCTGACAGCGAGATTCCAGACAACAAACCATTATAGAGAACTTTTTCAAGCACATCTATATACTTTGAATCACCATGCAGGAGAAACATCCGGTTGTTCCAATAAACATTTGCAATAGATGCACATGTTTCTGCATAAGCACTCATGTTTGGCAACTGGTAAGGTTTGCCAAATGCTTCACCTTCACCGGTTGCACCAATACCACCTGTAAGATATAATTTATGCAACACCACATCCTGCCAGATATCATCGATTGCTTCAAGATATCTTTTGTCACCGGTAAGCGCCGAAACATCAGCCATACCGGCATACATATATGTTGCACGAACTGCATGACCAACTGCTTCGTGCTGATCGATCACCTTCTTATTTGCCTGGTTATATTCTTTACTGTCTTTTTTTCCGGGACCACGCACATCCAGGAAGAATTTTGCCAGGTCAAGATATTTTTTGTTTCCGGTTGCCCTGTAAAGTTTTACCAGCCCGGTTTCTACGATCTGGTGACCAGGAAATTTTTCAATCTTTCCCCAGCCAAAATCCTTATCCAGCAGATCAGCATTTTTTATGGCGATGTTCAAAAGATTCTTTTTTCCGGTTGCTTCATAATGAGCCACAGCAGCTTCGAACAAATGTCCCGAATTATACAACTCATGACTAAGATCTTCTTCCTTCTCCCAACGCTGCGAACCAACCCAGGGATGCGGTTTCTTAGCCTTCATGGTCCTGAATGTGTACAGGTAACCATCTGGTTCCTGTGCATCAGCGATGTATCCGATAAGGGTGTCGATATATCTTTCCTGCGCAGGGTTTTTCTTTACCTGCATTACATAGGAAGCCCCTTCGATCACTTTGTAAATATCAGTATCATCAAAGGTGAAAGCTGAAAATGTATCAGCAGGTAACTTTCCCGCAGCACGCAGAAAGTTGTCCATCCTCCCCTTGATCCTGCATTGTTCAAGTGTATAAGGGATGGTCACCTCAGCATTTGACTGCATCCTTGGTGCCCAGAAATTATCATTTACATGTACATGGGTGAAATCAACGGGTTGAATGGGATAGTCCTTAACCTGCGCATTGATTGTAGCGCCTGCAATTAGCAGGCATAAGAATGCCAAACCTTTTTTCATATAGCAATTTTAAGCAGAATAAATGTATTTTTTACATTTATTATCTAAATGTATAGCTTTTCATGCTCATTTCAAAAGACTTGTTTTTCGGTCAGATATTTCCAGTATCGCTTAGGCATATGCTGGATATGAAGCTTTGTATTTTTTCTTGATTTGATATTCACACTTGAAAAATACTGTTGCCACAGTTGCTGATACATCTCTTCATTTTCATCATAAACACTTCCTCCATCAGTATTGAGAGATTCACTGAAATCGATCGTGATCTCTGTTACTTCATGCAGATCATAATAAATACCGTATCGTCTTCTTGCATCATAGATCAACCATCGCTGATCCGCGTAACGATCTTTGAAATGAGTTCTGATTAATGGAAGCACATTGAAATCAGGCTGAACAATTGAATAAAACAGATTGTCCTTTGTAAGCTGAAATCTTACAAACGCTTCCATCCTGTGTTTTTCACGATGTACTGTTTTTGCCATTTGTTGCACCTTCAGAACCGAAGCATTTCCGTAATCATATTCGACCGTAACCTTTGAAGAAAATGTATATTGGACAAACTGCAACAAAACATTTTCAATATTCTTTTCTTCTGATAAAAATGCCTGGTAGAGTTTCTTTAATCCTGCGCGTGAAACCCTTTCCGACAAACCTTTCAAGACACGACCCGATTTTTTTTCATCCGTGATCACATCCTGTCGCTGATGAAGCAATTCATCCTGGTAACTATGCCGGGGCTGGATAGATGCATCACGAAACCTGTGTTCATAAATTTCGAACACAGCGGTGAGCCATCCGCTGAAACTTCCATCATACACCAATGTTGTCATACTCAGAACAATTTCATTTGTGGTGAAAAATTTGCCTGGTATTTTGATTGCGAGGTACTAAGAATTTTCTGCTTGATCTCCTGTGGAGTAAAATCGCGGCGATATGATTTCAATCCCGTGGTAATAAAATACTGTGCACGATTATACGAGATGCCAATCTTTTTCAGCTGGTATTCATCCAATGAATTGTTGTACTTTCTCGCCGCACAAATTTTCTGAGCAGAGCCCACTCCTATTCCCGGAACGCGCATCAGCAAATGATAATCGGCCTTGTTTATATCCAGTGGAAACATTTGCAGATTACGAAGTGCCCATGATAGCTTAGGATCGATATCCGCCGCAAGCAAAGGATCCTGCTTGTTCACGATCTCTTCAACATCAAACCCATAAAAGCGCAGTAGCCAGTCAGCCTGGTACAATCGGTTCTCCCGCATCATCGGAACCGGAGTACCAATTGCAGGCAAACGATTATCGTTACTGATCGGCACATACCCTGAGTAGTACACACGTTTCAGCTGCATCTTCTTATAG
>JBEVNF010000573.1:0-5936 GCA_040508255.1 Flavitalea sp. | reverse complement strand
CTATAATGTCGTAAAACAACTTTAAATAAAAAAGCCTTCGCAAAACACGAAGGCTTTTTTATTATAATCCTTTCAATACGGCGTCATTAACTTTCACCGGATATTTTTTCTTCAGCTCTGCCACCCATTTCTCTTCGAGATATGATTGATAGTCATTGATCACAAAACCCCTCGCAGCCCTGAAGTCACGCTGCTCACCCGCAGGATATAGTTTTATGATATAAGTATAGCTCACTGAGTTATCGTTTTCATTTTTGGTGGTCGCTGTCAGCAAACCAGGTTGAAAATTGGTACGATCAGGCACCGGAATCTGTGATAGTTCAAATCGTGATGAATCTGCCTGCAACTGGCCATCACTTTCTTCCGCATATTTGATCCATGACTTCCAGTCTGCTTCGATCTTTGGCCGCATTTTTTCAGCGAGTTCAGCATTCATAAATGTGAAGATCACCGCATCAGCACTGGCTTCCCATTTGTATTTCTCTTTTTGTTGTTCATAGTATTTTTTCAGCCCGGCTGAATCAGCAGCAGCTTTATCCCAGATCTTTCTCTGCATAACTTCAAACAAAAGATTTCCCTCACGAAACTCCTCCACCTGGAATGCAAAGTCCGGGTTATAATCAGCGAGATGATCACGGTAATAGTCAAACAACTTCTGATTTATGAACTCCTCATAGATTGTCTCTTTTGATAGATTGACCTTTGCACCCTTGACAACCGTGAGATATTCCTGCCAGTCTTTTACCACAACCTTCTTATCCTTAAAAGTAAAGAGCACCGTATTTGCTGTCAGCGCAGTATTTGCCGGGATAGGTCTGTTCCTGAGTATGCTGTCTGTTGCCCTCCAGAGAAATGCATCGTTATACACGCCTCTCTTGTAACCGAGTTGCTGCCTGATCTTTGCATTCTGACTTTTCCTTGCATATTCCATCCTGTCACTCTGATAAACCTGTTGTTTCAAAGCATCACGGTCACGTGTTACTTCAATTGATTTCAACGCAGGTTTGAGTTCGAGTCTTTTGATGATATGATATCCAAAACTGGTTTCAAAAGGTTGGGTTACATCGTTGTCTTTAGCAAGACCAAATGCCGCCTTCTCGAATACCGGATCATATCTACCAACACCGAACTCCATCATTTCACCACCTGTCTGGTAACTGATATTATCATCACTGAATGTTGCAGCAAGTGTTTTGAAATCGGCACCACCGATGATCGCTTTATAAACCGAATCAGCACGTTGCTTCAGTTCTGCTTTCTGCGCATCGGTTGCATTGGGTCTGAATGCAAAAAGAATCTGTGCGGCTCTGAGCCTGCCTGATGATTCGCGTTCCTCTATGTTCCTGAAAATATGAAAGCCCAGTTTGCTTTCGTAAGGCTTTGAAAAAGTTTTAGCCGGAGTTTTATATGCGAGATTTTCAAGTTCATAAGTGAGTGTGAAAGCAGTGATCCATCCGATATCACCTTTATTTGAAAGAACAGCAGGATCCTTTGAATAGGTTGTTGCCACCGACTCAAAGCTTTCACCTTTTGTAAGCGCGTCATAAGCAGCCTGGATAGCAGATGAGGCCGCCTTGATCTCCACAGGTGATGTCTGTGCAGAAAGCGGGATAAAAATATGTGCAAGATGTATTTCTTTCTGCCCTCTTACAAGCGCCTCTTTTGTGAGCGCATTGATCGTTGCCTCATCATTCATAAAGCCTTCAGCCACCTGTGATTTAAACCCGGCAAGCTCAGCTTTCTGATTGGCCAGCGTATCAAGTTTAAGATCTTTTGCAGCCTTTACCTTCAATTTGAATTTTGAGTAAAGGTCAAGGTAGTCTTTATATGCCTGTGGAGTTGCCTCCTGGCCGGCATTGTTCTTGTTAAATGCTTTCAGGAATTCCGCTTTGCTTACAGGTGTGGTACCATAAGTAAAAAGCGTTTGTGCATCAGCGATAGATACGAAGCTCGTTGCCGCTATTGCAAGGAGGATGGATTTTCTAAGGATGGTCATAGTTATTTTTTGGATGTCGATGTGCTTTTCTGTTTGAGCGAAAGCACCTCGTCAATTTGCTGGTAACTCAGTTTTTTTGCAATGATCCTTTTGCTTTCATCAAGCAGGTAGATCACCGGTGTCTGGTATACATCATACAACTGGCGGTATCCCGGTTTACCAGCAGCAGCTTCAGCATCACTCTCCTGCTTTGTCTGGTAAACATGGATCCAGTCTTTAAGATTATTATCCTTTATAAATTTCTGCCAGTTATCCTGTCCACCGTCAACCATCACTCCATAGATCTTCACACCTTCATTCTTCCACTTTGCCTGATACATACTGTCGAGTTTCGGTGCTATATCCTGGCAATGTCCGCAGGTTGGATCCCAGAAGAATACAACCGTGTAAGGACTTTTCACATTATACAAGGTTGTGGGCTTACCCAGCGAGTCTACCATCTGCAGGTCCGAAGCAGCATTGCCGATCAGGTTTGCCATCAGGCTGTAAGCACGCTTGGTAAGGAACTCTTTATACTGTGGCGTGAAAAAAGCAGCAAGACCAGTGTTGATGTATTTTTCGAAAAGATGTACAAAAACCTTGTCCTGCCCCATGTATTCGGGATTCACATACTTCTGAACAAAATGCACCATGAGGTATTGATACATCTCGGTAGTACCTCGTGATGCAAGCAACATATGATCCACTTCCTTAATTATGGAATCCGGATTTGGTGCTACGAGGTTCTGATAATACTTGTCAAGCTTTGCTTCAAAAAATGGCGTGCGCACCAGCCTGTCATCACGGAATGAGATGCCATCAAAATAATGTGTCTTGAAATAATTGAATGCCCATGCTGTATCGTACTTTCCGCCGGGTTGATTTTTTGCTTCAGGAACCACCGGATCTTTAAGCGCTTTAAAAAGCACACTCATCATGGATGTTGGCTGTTTTGCGATCAGGCTGTCGCGAAACTTATCCATGTCTTTACTCAGTCTGCGTATTTGAGGAACAGCATCGATTGAATCTTTTGGATTGCCGCTTGTTCTGTATGCCGCAGTGATCCTTGCGCTTTCGCGGCCGGTTTTGTTGGCATACAAAGTATATTGCTGGAACAATGAGTTATCAGGAGAGTTGATGAACTTCACTTTTGTTGGAAGACCTACAGTATCTGCATCTATTGCGAACTTCTGTTGTTTATCAACCAGCAATTCAAACAGGATTTCCCTGGCGGGCGAAACGATGAAATAGATCCCCCCTGGTAATGGTTTATCACCCTGGAAAACGGCCTTGCTCTGGTTGTCAAGTACTGCAGAATCAGCCAAAGCTTTCATCTTACCATAATAGTAGCCGAGATAGATTTTCTCGTTTTTAAAAGGCTTCAGTGTGATTTCAATATTATGACCTGTCTGGGCGGAAACAACCAGTCCAGACATGGCGAATACAGCGGATAGGCAGAGATTTTTCATTGTATCAAAGATAGTAAAACGGTGAAAGACAGGTGATATTGTTAGGTTAAGACTCGTCTCCGTTTGAAATTTCCCTAATTTTACCATATGAAACTGAGCCATCTTGCAGAGACGTTAATAGGATCGGAAATAGTTAAATTGGGCGGAGAGATCAGGGAAAAGATCAGGCAGGGCGAAAAGATCTACAACTTCACCGTTGGTGATTTTGACCCGGCTATATTTCCTATCCCACAGGAACTTGAAGATGCTATCATTGATGCTTACCGGAAGCATTTTACAAATTATCCTGCTTCCGAAGGCAACCTTGATCTCAGGCAGGCGCTGGCTGTTTTCCTTAAGGAATGGGAAGGACTGAATTATTCGATTGATGAAATCCTTGTGGCTGCGGGTGGAAGGCCGCTGATCTATGCCGTATTCCGCGCTATTGTAGACAAGGGTGATAAGGTGATCTATGCAGTTCCTTCCTGGAACAATAACCATTATACTCATTTTCTCGAGGCACAACATATCGTGGTGGAAGCGACTGCTGAGAATAATTTTATGCCCACTGCGGCTGATCTGAAACCACATATCAAAGGCGCATGCCTCATCGCGCTTTGCAGCCCTCAAAACCCTACCGGCACTACATTTACGAAAGAGGACCTGGAAGGAATATGTGACCTTGTGCTGGAAGAAAATGCATCGCGGGGACCAAATGAAAAGAAGCTTTATGTGATGTATGATCAGATGTACTGGCATCTCACATATGGCAATATCAAACATTACAACCCGGTTGGGCTGCGACCTGAAATGAAAGAATACACCGTGTTTATTGATGCAGTCAGTAAAGTATTTGCTGCAACTGGTGTGCGTGTTGGCTGGTCGATGGGACCTGCGGAGATCATCAACAAAATGAAGGCTATCAATTCACATCTCGGTGCATGGGCGCCAATGGCTGAGCAAAAGGCTGTTGCTGCTTATCTGCCACAACGTGAAGCAATCAATAGATACCTGGATGGTTTTAAAACAGCGGCTGAGAAAAGACTTGCTGCTATCCACAAAGGATTACAGGCAATCAAAAACGATGGATACCCTGTTGACTCGATAGCTCCCCAGGCTGCTATTTATCTTACCATCAAGCTTGATCTTGCCGGGAAAACAACAGCGGAAGGCAAACCCCTGAAAACCCAGAGTGAAGTAACTGCGTACGTGTTGAATGAAGCGAAAATTGCTGTTGTTCCGTTCTATGCATTTGGTGCGCCGGATAACTCACCATGGTACAGGCTCAGCGTAGGCACATGTAAATTTGAAGAGATCGGAAGCATGATCAATCAGCTCAGGACAGCAATAGAAAAACTGAAGTAAAAAACCTGGTTGGCGGTGCCAATTGTCAGGCTTTAGGGTAAAGTCTGACGTGTTGAGTGAGAGATATTAATTCTTGTTACAGATAAATTCAAAAGGCTTAAGATCCTTTTGTTTAATGATGCGCGTGATGACTTTTGAATCATGAATGATCTTGAATCTATTCATGTCAAAAATCTCGTGAGCAACACAGAATTTATCCATGGTTTCGAAGTTCAACAGCAGGTTGTTCAGCTGTTCGAGCTCAAATTCCATTTCATCGTTGTTTAAAAATTCGTCCTTCACAAGGACAAGCAAATCTCTGTTAGGTGTTTTCATCTCTTATTAGGATTTTCAATAGCCAACAAAGCCCTTATTCAGTCCACATCCACAGCGTTTTGAAGTTCCACCTGCCCCGCGACTCGCGCTGCAGCTGACTCCCAAAATGCTCACTATAAGAAGCAAGACAATCAGACTTGATTTAACCTTAGTCATAATTAAAATGGTTGTTCTAAATTAAACTAATTTAACCGTAAATTATTATTCACAATTGGTTAAAAAACCAAAATATCTGAGCGGTACAAAAAAACACCTAGCACTGATCTCTCCCCTCGACTGGGGTCTTGGCCACACTACCCGGTGCATACCGATCATCCGTGAATTACAATTAAACGATTTTGAAATTGTAATTGCTTGTGATACAACACAAAAATTAATCCTTTATTCTGAATTTCCGGACATAACATTCGAAAACTTTCCGGGATATGGATTAAAATATGGAAAAAACCGGATTGCGACGCTGTGGCTACTATTAACGCAGTCCAAACATATATTGACTGCAATCAAGCATGAAAAACAGCTTTTAAAGAGCCTTATAGAGCGATATCAGCCTGATCTTATCTTGTCAGACAACCGATATGGATTCAAGGCTCCGGGAGTGAGGTCCATTATTATCACGCATCAACTAAATGTGCGGACCGGGTTCGGGAGAATTGCCGACCTGTTTGTAAAAAGATTTATAAGAAAATACATAAGGCAGTTCGATGAATGCTGGGTTCCGGATTTTACAGGAGATCATAGCCTGGCGGGAAAATTATCAGAGCCATCCGTAAACGTTGACCGCACTTTTTTTATCGGTCCCTTATCCCGGTTTGAAGTCTGCGTTTCAGACA
>JBEVNF010000568.1:0-3950 GCA_040508255.1 Flavitalea sp. | reverse complement strand
TGTGCAATTTTAATATTTCTCTTACCTGGCCACAAAAGGTGATCCCTCGTATAAGTTAAGAGTTAATCTGAAAACCAATGAAGTCGTTTTTAGTATCTTCAATGTTAAATGAACAGATGATCGTTTCCCTTCTTTTTGACGAACAATCAAAAATACATTTCACAACTCTTCGGCAAATGTATTTCCCGGTTGCTCTCAATTATCTGGATGCTCACCTCACTTTGTTTCATAATATTCCTGATGAGCCTGCTATTCGCAAAACACTGCATGAATATTCAAGGATCAGATCCTTTGAAATGCTGGTTTCAGGTCTTATCCATACAGGATTTGGTGTAGCTTACAAGATTGAATCTACGGAACTGATCGCGCTTCATACCAGGCTGAGTCAACAACTACAGGATGTATTAATTCCCCAGGATCGGCAAAAGTTTAAGCCTCACATCACGGTACAGAACAAGGTGACTCCGGCACAATCCAAAATCCTTTACGAAAGTTTGAGCGCAAGCTTTGAGCCTTCAAAAATCACAGCAGTTGGAATATCGTTGTTCGAATACAAAGGAGGCCCCTGGAATCATATCGAAGATTACTATTTTCAAACGGGCAATTAATTTTTTCTATTCTTTTGCGTTTAATCAGGAGATTCCAATGATAAGGCTGATAACGCTCTTTTGTTTCCTAAGTATGGTTTATGCATGTTCAGAACATGTGGACAGAGTATCACCCACATCAGATATACTGAAACCTGAATTGAAAAGCACTATCAGGGCGATCGGGGTAGGAAATGACTATAAATATTGCGATGAAAATGTAAATGAAGAAGAGAATCGTTTTGTCTTTTTCAATGGTAGGAAATATCTCAAGAAAGAAAAATCGTTTTTTAATAAGGGTGGAGGTCTTCTGAAAGTAGTTCTCTTTAAACCGGAAGGTCCCTTAAGCTATGATTCCTCTGAATTGGCTAATGATACATCGTTGGTCAGTGCATATGGCTGGAAGATCTTTGGCAATTCTATAGAGACTAATGGAAAAAACATGACGAGTCCGTATCGGGGAGTAGTAGTAAAAATAGATTACGCGGGGAAATTAATGTATGTCGTTACTGACACAACAAACTTTAAAACAGTAATGATATGTGAATATGACGATGCGGATCAATCCTTCCTCAATTCTGAAACGAGGAGGGTTTTGCAAATTGCGGAAAGAATTGCCGTGGATACTTACGGAGAAAAAGTAAAAGATGAACTTCCTCTGAACACCCAGCTTAAAAACGATTCTGTATGGGTCGTAAATGGAACCTTGAGTAAACAAAAGCTGGGAGGAACCGTACAACTCGAATTAAGTAAACTTGATCATCGGTTGTTGCATATCGTTCACCAGAAATAAGCTGTATTGTTCCTGAATATTCCGCGCATCAATCCATTTTTTGAGGACTGGACGTACTCAAAAAATGGATTGAAATAGTTGTGAATTGATATTGGAAAGATGTCTTTTTAGGGCTTTATCGTTATCAAACATTGTTTAAGATAACCCGTTTTAGTACGAGATCTTATTTTGACACGCTTAACTGTTTGCTTCTTGACTTACCATCACTAGTTATCTGAATAACATAAAGTCCTGACCTGAGCTTTCCAATCTGCATCGTCAACTGTTTTTGACTTTTGTTAACTTTTTGCTGTTTGACGATTTTCGAAGTCATAAGGTCGAATATCATGACATCATAGTCTGTAGTAATGCCTGTGGCAATGATGTTTACAGTTGTGCTGGCCGGGTTGGGTGAAAAAGTGAAATCAAAATCCTGACCGGTTGTTCCTCTTGCAGGATCCCCTCCGCCACCTCCAATTTCTACATACTTGGAATTTAATCGGGTAATCCCGCACGCTGTCATTGATACGTCGATAAAGCCGCCCGTACTTCCAGCCTGAATAAAAGCTGTTTGTTGTTGTTGATTATTTAATACTTGCCAACCTGAAGAAACCTGCCAATTATATGCAACAGCAGGGTAATTCAACGGCACTTCTTGTGTGAAGTAGTATTGACCACCCTGGACCGCAAAATTTGTTCCACTGATTGGAGTCGTCACTTGCGGGAAACCTGCCGTAAAGTCTACTTTGGTAGTTACAGGCGTCGCACTACAAGCTGTTGAAATTTGCACCTGAACCCAGGCGGCACCATGAGAATTTCCATTTCTTTGTACTGTAACCTGATTTGTATTTGTTGCTCCGACTGCCGATAGAGTACTACTAAACGTCCAACTATAGGAAGCTCCAGCTATGTTTTTGAACAACGAAGTTTCGATTGCCGGTACATAAGTTTGAGTTTGAACCGGTAATTTTCGTAGATGCAAAGAATCTTTGACCACCAGAATAAGGCTGATCATCCTTATGATGTTCAATGAGCGGCAAAGCACCCCATTTTGATATCCATCTCCCTGGAGTTGAAGTTGTAATTGCTGAGTGATCGTCTTGATACCAACTGACTTTCCCAGGGTAAGTTTCACTACATGTCTGTATATAACTGCCGTCAGTCATATAAATATCCTCGTGAGTTGTTGCTCCATATCCTATCCATCTCACCGGTCCACCCTCGACCATGTTCCATGCATAACCGTGACAATTGTATCTAGCTGAGGTGCTGTATCCGTCGTTTAATCCATTAATCAATGTTCGATTTGGGCTGGAATATAGGTTGTCGTAATAAATTCGATCGCTCGTTGAAAGTTCCGAAAAAATGTATGCATTAACTGTGCTTCCTTTTGGTGTAGTTACATTGCTTTGGGTTTGGGCAACAGCATACAAACTCAACGTCGCAGTCAATGCAACGAGTATTAATTTGCGCATAAAAATTTTGAGTTAAGTGGCTTAGGAGTCTATAAATTATGGTACATTGCTGTAAATCACATCTCCAGCTTCAGCTTTCGGGATAAAAGTCACGTCGGACTCTGGTATCATTATTCTCTCTCCCGCACAATTAAAAACGTGTGCATAAAGACCACCACTTCCCATCAGCATTTTGATATATATTATCGGTTCATTCCCATAAGAAGTTGATCGGATTTTCCCGATATAAGCTCCCTTGTGTCTCATATCTACCCGATCTTCTTCAGCCTTCCTGATAATTTCATTTAACCATTTTAGAGAGATAGTTGGGTTGGGAGAATTGCAGATGAGATTGGCTTTGTTGACAGCCTGAGTTGTAATAATTTCAAGATCTGCTTGCCCCTGATCATTTATATTCTTGTTTCCACATCCGCTTATTGAAGCAATAGCAATAATGCCAACGAGTAATAGTACGTATTGTTTCATAGTTCAAGTTTAATAATTAGTTGTTGGTTCTGGACTTTATATCTGATAAAAAGGTTTCAGTTTGTTGTACTAGTTTCTCAATAATCGACTCTTGAAAAATAGTTCCCTTATCTATAATATCATCTTTTATAGCATAGCTTTCTGATGATTTGTCTGCCAGTAAAATTCGGTTCATTGCCCAAACGCCCGTACTCAGACCCAATCGACCAAAGGTTTCAGGATCTTCTCGTTTTATTTTGTAGAATTGGAGAATTTGCTGCAGATAAGCCTGATGGTAAGTAATGTCATTATTTTTTTTCTGGAAGAGTTGGTTTATCAAAAGTTCCAGAAAACTGGTCTGAAAAGAATGTTCTCCCTTTTGATAGCCAGAGTATGACACCAAATTTTTATTAGCATACTCACCATATATTTTTAACAAACTTACATCCAGATCTTTCCTGTTAATTAGCACAGGAAATGCAGAAAAATTTTTCGCGAGATGTTCTATCCCTTGTTGGTAGCTATCATAAACAAGTACATCTGTGAGTAATGGATATTTGAGAACGGTTCGAAGTAAGGTTACTGTACTCATTTTCTCAATCACTTCAGAAGGAATCTGACTGACTTGACGAAGGCTATCATAAGCTTTAATTGAGTTCCATTCTGAAGTCC
>JBEVNF010000024.1:0-5591 GCA_040508255.1 Flavitalea sp. | reverse complement strand
CTTTTTTTGAAACCCTGAAATAAGTACTTGCTACTGCTGTTTGTGAGCTCCAGTTCGCAAGACCACTTTCATTGATTTCCGCTGCGCCGTCACCGCTGGTAATGTAGGCATTACCAGCGAGAGGCACTTTAATATTCAGGGCCGCAATGGATGGAATATCTTCAACCTCAACAGTTGTTTTGATTTCCTCAGATGCAGGCTTGCTGCAGGCCGAAGTAACAATAAGACCGGACAACGCACTCATAAACATATACAGCAAAGTCTTTTTTACAATCATCTTTTTTATTTTGTTGTGAATACATCCACCTCGCTAAGGAATGTATGGTTGGTTCCCGCGCGCTGCGGTTCAAGCGCAGTGATCCTGATATAACGGTAACCAGTAGCTGAAGATACGGGATAACTTTGTGGTGAATTTGTGACCGCAAAATCATGATCACCGAGACTGGTAAAATTTGTTCCGTCGTTACTTCCTTCCAGACGGAACTTTTTCATCCCAACAGTGTTTGGTGAAGCAGCCTGCCTGTTTGTGATATCAACCGAAATAATGTTTTTTTCTGTTTTCATATCAATCAGTAACCAGTGTGGATAAGGAACTACTGCAACATAGTCGGTATGCCAGTAAGTTGTAATATCACCATCTATGGTTGCCGAAGCAAAACCGGTATTCTCCATTCCAGGCGCAGTTTCGCTGTCTGCAGTTGCGGTCCATTCAGATTTTTCGGCCTTCATAGCTGTAGACTTGTCTTCAAACAAAACGGCATCTGGTTTACTGCAGGATAGTGCAGCGAGAAGAAAGTTTACTGCAAAAAATCTATATAATTGAATTGATTTCATTTTGAAATAGTTTATGGGTTCTGAACGAGGTTTGGATTTTTTGCTCTTTCATTTTCCGGGATAAAAAAGATGATCCTGTTATCAGTTGGCGGAACAGTCTGATTAATATTATTCGGTGAAACATTCAGTGAATGTGTACCGGGATAATTTCTCGTCATTGGTCTGTTATTCCTGAACAGATCATAAGCACGGTGACCTTCAAATGCAAGTTCAACCCAGCGTTCTTCCAGTACGGCGTCGAGAACCGTTTTGCCTGCATTAGCCAGGCTACCCAGGGTATGCAGTGCGGCACCTGAAAGTCCTGCCCTTGTGCGGATTGCATTTACATCATCAATGGCTTCCTGGTCATCTCCAAGCTTTGCATTTGCTTCTGCACGGATCAGGTACATTTCAGCAAGACGCAGGTAAACCGGTGAGCTCAGGTTCACTATACCTTCCTGGAGATTGTATTTGTTGATATAATA
The DNA here is from genome assembly GCA_040508255.1 of Flavitalea sp. GTDB lineage: Bacteria > Bacteroidota > Bacteroidia > Chitinophagales > Chitinophagaceae > DATHKG01. The sequence continues at coordinate 4,293 of JBEVNF010000024.1, read as the reverse complement.
CATCGGCGTTGGTGTTGCCAATGAACTGTTGTATTGAAGCACACCATTTACGCGATACGGTGAAATGAATCCAAGGCGAAGATCTTCGGGATGTTCGTTCAGGAAATCGTAGATCTTTTTTGAAGCATAGATCTCACCCCAGCCGCTAACACCCTTGTTTGCAGCAGTTCCACTTGCATCACCACTATAATACATAGAACCAATTGCAGAAAAACCTTCATCCTGTGTTTTTGTATGACGAATACAGAATATTGTTTCTGAATTTGCTTCAGGTTCACCACGGAAATATCCGGAATAAGCAGAACCGGTTAACAATGTATATCTGCCTGAATTAATAACCAGGTCAGCATACTCTACAGCCTTTTCATTATTGCCCATGTACAGGTAAACGCGGGCGAGAAGGGCCTGCGCTACTTCTTTTGAAGCAAAGGGATTTGCTTTGGTCATCGTCATGAGATCCGCAGCTTTCTCAAGGTCAGCTATCACTGAAGCATATACTTCACTCACCTTACTTCTGCCGATCGTTAATTTCTGATCATCCGTCAGATCCTCTGAAAGAACAGGCACACCGGGATTGTCACCATTGCCCTGCGTATATGGCCTTCCAAAAACACGAACCAGGTTGAAATGCATCATCGCACGGAGAAAAAGATTCTCACCTTTAAGTTGCCTGAGATCGCTGGCTGCATCATCAGGGATTGCTGCGATGATCTTGTTTGCGGCACCAACCACAAAATAAGCCTGTACCCAGAATGCAGCTGCATGTGAACCTGTGGTAAGATGATTATAACGATATGCGCGGCTCAGATCATCCGAAGAGTTCTGTCCCTGTGCAATCTCATCGCCCGGGTATTCTACAAGAAAATGATTGCTTCTTACATAAGATGGGTTTCTTAAAACTGCATAGGTACCTATGGTTGCAGTTTCGATATCTGCAGCACTCGTGAGTGCCGAGTTTTCGTCGATTGCTGTCGATGGCGCAAAGTTCTTACGACAGGAACCCAGCGTCGCCGCCACCAGCAATAAAGTTGCGGCTAATTTTATATTAAGTGTTCTCATTGAAATTCGTTTTAGAATGAAAGATTTACACCAACCAGTAGTTTGCGGCTGAGCGGATAACGGAAACTTGAGGTTCCGCTGCTGAGCACTACTTCCGGATCCGGGCCTGTGAATTTTGTTCCTGTCCAGAGATTATCACCACTCAGGTAGATTCTGGCACGTGAAAGTTTCACACGATTGATAAAGTTTACAGGAAGATCATAACCAACTGTAACGTTTCTCAGGCGGACATAACTGCCATCTTCGAGGTATCGTGTTGATGTTTGATTGGAAGATTTATTACCACCAAAATAAGGTTTTGGATGCGTGGCAATGTCTCCAGGTTTTTCCCAACGTGTCCAGTTTGATGGAAGCACCATTGAATTGTATTTTTCATACACACCATCATTGTCAAAATAAAAACGGGTATCATTATACACCCAGTTTCCATAAACAAAGTTGAAGAAAGCTGAAAGAGAAAACCCTTTGTATGAGATCGTGTTTGAAAAACCTCCGGTAAACTTAGGCGCAGCTGATTTTCCTGTGTATTGCCTTGAAACTTCGGTTGCAGCTGAGTTATAGTCATTGGTGTATGTGATATATGATTTCCCGTCAGCATCTTTCATTACTTTCTCCCAGAGAGGATCTCCATTTGCAGGATCAACACCCGCCCAAACCGGCATGTTCCATTCATCCATATCATGTCCTACACCAATCGGCTGACTCGCACCCGGACTACTGAATAAAGCACCATCATTCAATGCAATCACTTTATTGCGGTTGAAAGCCATATTCAGATTTGTTTCCCAGTTGAAATTTTTACTCACAAAATTCCTGCTGGTAATATTCAACTCAAGCCCCCTGTTTCTTACGCTGCCGATGTTCTCCCAAACAAAGCTGTACCCCGTTGTTGCAGGCAGAGGTTTTTGGTAAAGAAGATCTGTTGCGTTCTTTTCATAAATGTCTACGCTGATATCGATGCGTTTGAACAAACCGATATCAACACCTACGTTAGCCGTTTTTTGTTTTTCCCAGGTAAGATCCGGATTACCCTTTTGAGAAGGAGAAGCGCCGGGAGCATTCGCGTAGCTCGCTGCCTGTGAAATAGTATAAAGACCAAGCGCACCATAATCACCGATCTCCGCATTTCCTGTTGTACCATAGCTCGCTCTCAGTTTAAGAAAACTGATTGCAGGAATCGAACGCATAAAATCTTCATTGCTTAAGACCCAAGAAGCTCCGAGCTGATAGAAGTTTGCAGTTGAATTGTTATTCCCAAATCTTGAAGAGCGGTCTCTCACAAAAGAAGCAACCAGAAAGTATTTGTTGGCAAAGTTATAATCAGCCTGTGCAAGATATTTCTGGAAGCTGTATTCATTGCGTCCCCCAGCCGGATTTTCAAGAACATCTGTTGCAGTGGATGCAAAAGGACGTCCCGGTGGCAAGCCCTTGACCGCAGTTGACAGCACATCATAGTATGACTGGGTAACCTCTCCCACTGCCAGTACAGAAAGGTTATGATCACCAAAACTATTATCATACCTGAAACGATTTGAACTTGTAAGCAGGCTTGAGTAAGATGAACTGTTGTACAATTCGCCACCATTGGTTGCACCCGACTTTGAACGTTTATCGTAGAAAGAAGTACTTCTCAGGTTTGTAAAGGTTCCGCGATTATATGTTGCGAAGCTGAAATGTTTGGAAATCTGATAATCAAGATTGATGTCGCCGTTCACCCGGTTACTGACGGCATTTGAGAGATCATACTGTAATGAGTGAAGGAAATTATTCCTGTCTCGTCCATACCAGTTTCCTTCTCTTGCATCTCTTGGTGTTCCATCAGCGTTGTATGCAGAATCCCATGGCATATTGGTATAAGCCTGGTACAGCGTACCTGCAGGATTGTAATTATCTTTTGTATAGATTCCGTTGAACAATACACTCAACTTCAGTTTGTCAGTAAGCTTGTGAGAAAGGTTTGTTCTGAAGTTATATTGAGTCTTGTCATTCTTATCGAGCGTACCCTGTTCCTGGTAATAGTTTCCTGATACATAGAATTGCGTTCTGTCATTACCACCTGAAGCGGATAGCGTATAACTCTGAGTAAGAGCATCTCTGAAAGCAAGATCCCACCAGTCTGTATTGGTGTTCAGCGCTGCAGGATCAGGAGTATAAAAAGTAGATTGATAATCAAATAGCTGCTGACTGTTCATCAGTTTGAAATTACCGGTAGTAGCACGGTTCACGCCAACAATTGAATTGAAATCAATTTTTGTTTTACCTGATTTACCGGTTTTTGTTGTTACGATGATCACACCGTTACCTGCCCTTGAACCATAAAGACCGGTAGCGGCAGCATCCTTTAGGACCGTAATAGATTCAACATCAGTTGGATTGTAGGTTCCGCCTATGTTTCCATCCACCACAATGAGTGGTCCGGAGCCGGCAGAGATTGTTCCGGCACCACGAACGAGAATATTTGAACCAGAAGTCGGATCACCCGAACCCGTTGAAACTACAACACCCGGAGCCTTACCCTGAAGCAGACTTGACAATTCGTTGGAGGTTACATCACGCAGTTTATCACCCGAAACAACCGACACTGAACTTGAAAGATATTTTGCCTTTTTGGAAGAATAACCAACAACCACAGCATCAGCCATTGTTTCTTCAGAATGCTTCAGCATGATCACGATGTCTTCTGAAGCGGTTACCTCCTTTGTTTCAAATCCGACTGAACTGATAACGATGGTCGCATTGTCTGGTGCGTTAAGAGAGAAGGCACCTGTTGCATTTGTTGTAGTTCCTGATTTCGCGTCTTTTACTTTTACGGTTGCCCCTTCAACCGGTTTTCCGTTTTCGTCTGTCACCTTACCGGTGATGATCTTTCGCAGGTGGTTTGTTTTGTTTATGCCATTGTCACTGGCATAACCTGAACCTGCCTGACCCAACTGAAGAACAAGAGCGAGAACGACCAGTCTTGTGCCTCTTTTGAGGTTGGTTAAGTTTTTGTTTCGCATGAAAGTTAGTTTTTAATTTGGTTGATGCAGATAATGACCGGGCAGGATTCAAGCGTTGTGAACACGTAGTGATTGCCTTAACGTGTAATCAATATTAATTAACCTAAACTTAATTCTGCTGCGCAAACGGATGCGCAAAATTGAATCATGACAATTGCAGAATGCTTTACTGACAAGCATTTCAGGGGAAAACAATTTGCGCAACCGATTGATCAGATGATTCATTAGATTGCAG
>JBEVNF010000556.1:0-3619 GCA_040508255.1 Flavitalea sp. | reverse complement strand
ATTAGCTGAACTTTTACTTCCGATCTTAATATGCCATCGAGCTCATCATTGCCGCTGCCCATCGACAAATTCTGAGGTTTTATTGTTTGCGCCCATCTCACCCATCCAGTTATTTGGGTTTCGCGAAAGAGGTTAAATGGTAGTCTCCCAAACCGCACCCTCCCATTCACATAATACCTCCACCCCTGCTCAAAAACAGCTGGTATTGTCATATCATATAGCGGCCCGTTTTCATAAGCATAAATCCTCGCGTTGTAATCATCCACATCAAAATACTGTAAACGCACACTGCCGGAAAGCCAACCCTGCATTGGCTTCCAGGCAACATCAGAATAACCCAGAAACCCTTTGCTGATCTTTGTTTTGTCAGACTGATCATACCAGCTGAGACTAACCCTGGATCGAAACAGTAAAGCTTTGGTCATCTGAGTGGAAAACTGCAAACGCCATTCACGTTTTGAGGTCGCCATGATCTCGGGCAGGATCGATGAAGAACCGGATAGATTAACCGGTTTTCGCTCAGCTGAAAACCGTGAATAGATCTCTGTTTTGCGATCTGGTTTGTGTAAAACCTGGATGAGATATCCCTGTCCTGCGGATGGCGCATCCGTTTTAAACCTCGGCCATGGCGAACTGAAAAAATCAGCATACAGGTTGACCACCCACTTGCTGTTTGGTTTAATTGAAACCCCGGCATACAGTCCTCTTTCATTGGAAGGCACAGAATTTTCGGTAAACGTGCTCGCAGCAAATGCCTGGTAAGCTTTGCCGATGTTACGGTACACAAGTGAAAGATCAACGCCCTTGCCCATGGTGGTAAGCAACCCGTGCACCATCGCGATTTTACCATTCCTGTCGCGCGCAATCTCACCGTAACTATGAAGATTCAAAAAGTTATAGCTGTAATCGATGCTGATATTATTCATTGAAGAACCGGTAGGTCCGTAAAGATCATAGGGCCTGGCCTGCGCTTTCATAGGAAGCGAAAAAAAATGATGGATCGTGTTCAGCGATATACTTCCACGAGTCAGCAAATATTTTACAACACCACCCAGTGAGAGATTTGACAAATTATTTTTCCGGCTTATCTCAGAAATTGTGCGATGAAAACCCGATGTATTGATAGATGTAAAAAAAGATCCGGAACTATCAACATCAGTTGTAGCTGAATATTTTCGGTACGACGCAAACACTGTTGCATAAACCCTATTCACTTTGAATGTGATACCAGTACCACGCAGAAAATTATATTCACCCGCTGATCTGTATGGACGCAACACTTCTGATTGCCTTTTTACCAGCATCACATCTGCATTCTTTCGTAACCCATTAGTCTGCCAATGCACAAGACCCTGACCCATGCTGACAGTATAATCACCAATTGCCAATGCATGAACACTGCGATACTTTCTTATGAAAAGATGAAATGAATAAAAATCAAAACCATTTTTTTGGGATCCCTTGAAAAATTCCTCTCCTGCATCCTTCTCCCCCACCGCACCATACTGCAACAGGTTCTTAAAATTGTATCGATACCGCAAAAACATTTTGGAACCCTTACCTGCATATTTCGTAGTACCTGAATCATCAGACAAAAAACCGGCAACCTTCTCAGGCACGATGGCAGTTCTGAACATTAAATCAGAACTACCTCCTTGTACTCTATCCTTCAATTTTCTGAATTCTGCTGCTCCATCCCTGAGACTGATATAGGGTTTGATCCGTCGGAGCGTTTCAACATCCAGCCCGGGAACAGCCTGCAGCTCATACAAACTTATAAATGCACCAAACAAAGAACGGTAAACAATTAACTGCCGGATTTGCAGATCATTGAGAATTTTCAGCTCACGAAATTCTTCTTCAGTGGCTGTGTTGACAGACAGCTTATGTTTTTTGAATTCACCTAACTGAAGAATATAACTATCATCGTCAATCGCATTTTCTGATTCAGACACCTGTGTCTCCAGTTGAATTTCCTCTTGTATCGAAACCTGCATTTCTTCCTGCTGACCGTATGCCTCAAATTGCATCATTAACACAATGAAGAAAACAAACCAATTGCTCAACTTCTTCATCTCAGTCCTTTTTTTGATTTTCAAAACTGATCATCAATCCCGGACTGAATCCAAGCCGGGAATGATAACTACCGGTTACCAATATGCGCAATTTTGCCTGCTGCCAACCAAGCGCAAAAAAAGGACTACCCACATCTGTGTTCACCCCGATCCGACCAAAGAACCTTGAAGCAAACTGGTAATGCACTGAAAGAAAAACATTGACTTCTTTCTCTGTTTCTTTTAAAATTTCCGAGGAGAGATAACAATTTTCTGAAGCCTCATATCCAAGTCCCATTTTATAGATGCTGGCATATCTTTCATCTTTCAGAGGACCAAAATTTCGTGGTACGGCATTTACAACCTGGATCCCCGACCTAAGCTTTTCTGTTAGCTGCCATGATAACGACACATCAGCGCTCGCCGTTCCATAAGAGTCATATCCTGTCATCACCAGCCTGTGATAATTCACCTGGATCCCGACAGCTATTTTGCCAAGGTTTCGTCCAAACCCGATCCCAGCGGATGATTCATTAAAACCGCTGAATCCTGAATAATTCATCTGTACGGCCAAACCCGCATTTTTACGCCGGAATGCCACCACTGTATTATACCGGGTTAGTTCAGCTATCATGAACCGCCTGTTGGCCGCGATTCCTACGGAAGTACCACCCGCCCCGGGTGATAATCCCAACGAAGCGGGATTTGAAGCAAACACAAAAGCATCCTGGTAATTAACACTATAGGCCCCGGAACCAAGGGCTGGATCCGCCACCGGTGAACGGTAGGACTGGGCATAAAACAAGAGGGGAACACCCGCAAAGGCACACATCACGATTATCTTTCTCACAACACAGGTTTTGATCGAGGGCAAATAGCTAAAAAAATTTATCCTAAAAATGTGTTTTCCCCCTTGGGAGGGCAATTTGTTGGATATACCTTTGCGGGATGAAAATTTTAGATGGTGTCCTGACATCCCAGGCCATTAAGGATGAGCTAAAGATCAGGGTTGCGCAACTGGCAAATGAAGGCAAAAAACTGCCACATCTCGCCGCGATCCTGGTGGGTAACTCAGGAGCCAGCGAAACCTATGTAGGTTCAAAAGTGAAAACCTGCGAAGAGATCGGCTACAAAAGCACGCTGATCCGGCTGGATGCAGACATCACCGAAAACAAACTGCTTTCTGTGATCGAGGACCTTAATCTTGATTATGACATTGATGGTATACTGGTTCAGTTGCCATTACCAAAACATATTTCTGATGAGAAGGTGATCAATGCTATCGATCCTACTAAAGATGTGGATGGCTTTCACCCGGTAAATGTTGGTAAACTCGTTCAGGGTTTACCCGGCTTTGTATCAGCAACACCATATGGTATCATGCTGATGCTTGAGCATTACAAAATTGACACTGCCGGTATGCATGCAGTGGTTGTTGGAAGAAGCAACATTGTAGGTCGTCCTATGAGTATTCTTCTTAGTGGTAATAAAAACCCGGGCAACTGCACCGTTACACTTTGTCATTCTCATACAAAAAACCTCAAAGAACTTTGCCAGAGTGCTGA
>JBEVNF010000543.1:0-3706 GCA_040508255.1 Flavitalea sp. | reverse complement strand
TTATATGATCTGAAAGTGGATTCACTTGTCGGATAATTTTTATTACCGCTGATCGACGTGATACCCGAATCACGGTAATAAACGATCCCCTTCGGTTCATAAAACATCTTGTCCGCTTTTAGAATGGCGCGTGAAAAAAACTCTCCGTCCTGGTTTTTCAACAAGGTTTCATTCCATTCACCAGCCGCTATCACCAGGTCGCGACTCAATAGCCAGCATGCAGTCTGTAATGCACCGCGTCCAAACCATGAATCAACCAACCAGTTTGAAGCAACCGGATAATTTTTATAAATAAACAGGTTGTTTGGTACCGCAGCGCTTGTGCTGCCGGTGAAACGTTGCCACCTGCAAAAGAACATATCGTTTCTTTCGTTTGCAAGTGCCAGCTCCATTTGTGCAGAGATTTTGTCCAGCGACAGGATATCGTCTGCATCCAGGTATTGAATGTATTCACCACTGCTATGTTCAAACGCAAGATTTCTTGCACGGCATGCACCACTGTTAGGCTGACGGTAAACCTTTACATTCGTGTACTCTTCCGCCAGTTTCTCAGCAACGGCAAAAGAGTCATCCTTTGAGCTGTCATCAACAATGATCACTTCTACATTTGCATATTGTTGATTAACGCAGGATTCCACAGTTTCCTCGATGGTAGCTGCGGAATTATACATTGGGACCAATATTGACACAAGCGGCTTCGACATCAACTCTCTGTTATTATTTAGACTTGCCAATTCTCCTGTTTTGAATTATCGCTTTCGCCTTTCCAAGTTCGTTGCGACCTTCAAAAAGGAGGTAACCAACCAGCACTGCCAATCCAATCATCTGATACATCATAGAATGGTAATAGATAGCGATCCACACAAAAAGACTGATCAGGATGCGTGGTATCCAGAATATCAGCGTGTTTTTAACATGATATTTCATGGTGCCGATATACGCGTAAACAATTGTAAATGGAATGGCCAGCAGTAAGTACGAAAGTGTATAAAACTGAGCAATCGCGGTAATTGAAATCGTTGCTCCATATAAAATTGCAGCTACCAGGAATACCGCGTTCACACATCCCATTACAAAAAACTTTTTTTCAGCGCCTTCAAGTACAAGTACCGGTCCAATGGTTGACAAAAGATTCTGTGCTAGGATCAGTAATCCAAAATATGGCAAAAGTTCTGCAACCTTTATCCAGTCATTACCCCAGAGGAAAAGAATGATAGGTTCCGGAAACAAAACAAAAGCTATAACTAATGGTAAGGTGATAAATGAGATCAGCTTTAAAACAAAGTAATAAGTTGATTCAGTGTCACCATTATTTGCTTTCAGATCCTTCAGACTTGGAAACAATACATTACTGAACACACCAGAGATTATTACAACCGGCAACGTCATTAATGAATAGGCCCTGTTATAAATCCCGAGATCAGATGCTCCATACACTTTACCTACTACCAGATTATCAGTATTTCTTGCCCAGTAATTGATTGCATTAAAGCCAAGAATACTGCCCAGCAGACTGCTTGTATACTTAAACGCAAACCGAACTCTTTTAGCAGAATAAATATGAAAACCCAGTTTTACTTTGCGTTCGTACATCCAGGCCATCACCCCTGCAATTACTATCTGTGGAAATACCAACGACCAGAAACCGAAATCAAGGAATGCAAGGATGATAGTCATCAACGCACCTGATACGTTTGAGATCAATGTTACTTTACCGATATAATTGAAGTTGAGCTCTTTTGCAAGCACTGCTCCCGGCGTCAGGCTAATACTTCTCAATAAAAATGTGATCCCCAATACAATTGTTGGTGCTACAAGCTGAGGGTTGTTATAGAACTTCGCAATAGGCCATGCTATTGCAGCAGTAATAGCAAATAGTGTTAAACCCAGGATCCATGAAAGATTTGTTACAACCCTGTGAAATGGCCGCCCATATTCACTACGGATCAGGGCATAACTCAGCCCTCCATCAGAAAATACAAGTATAAAGCCTGTAAATGCTGTTATCAGTCCAACCATTCCAAAACTCTCCGGTGAAAGCAATCTCGACGTAACCATCGATGAAAGAAACACCAGGATCTGCGACAGGTAGTTATATCCACCGGCAACAAATATGTTCTTTAGTAGCTTTTGTTTGAACCCCACCGGGTTCACTTTTGCTTGCGTTGCAGGAATCGACATAATCAGAATAAGCCTATCCGCCCGGGGCGGAACCAGTTTCGCCAGGAAAGGAATTATTTCCTGTTCAAAGCCAGTTTAATAAATGATTTAATATAATTCTTCTGTCTGCTCAGTTTCCTTCTCACCAGTTGCTTCAATGGAACATCGCCGCTGAACATCTCATTGCTGTCTACACAGTACACCGGACGGCGTGTTGTTTCATAAATATGTAAAGCCTGATCGCGGTTACTTTCAATGAAAATGCTTGCATCAGTTTTCTTTGCATATTGTTCAGCTTTGAAGATACCGTGACTTCCAAGTCTGATACGTGTTTCCTTATCCGGAAGATCAAGCATCAGCAACTCTTCATATTGAACACCGATCTTCGCGAGCCAGGCCTCTGTTTGTGGTCTGTATTTTTCAAGACGGCTTGTAACCAGCGTGCCAAGTTTTGTTGATGGTACATGCTTTGGTTTTGCGTTCAGCATGAAGTTGATGTATTTATGACTATCGTCATTCTCATCATCAGTCGGATCAATACAAAGTACCCCATCAATATCTACACAGGCTTTGTTAAGTACCGGATGGTGCCAGAGGTTCCATTCAAATACTCTTGGAAGATCAACAAGTCCGAAATGGATATCAATGAGCATTTCTTTGCTCGGGAAAGCATAAATACAGCAGTATTTCAGCTTGTAATTTTTGTCTTCAACTACCTTCAGTTTATCTTTTACCTTATTCAACGCAGATCCTGAAAGGATGCTGTCGTCAACAATAAGGATGGTTCCTGAAAAAGGATCCTTTCCGTAATTTTTTCCTCTTGCACCACTGGTGTATGTTTTGCCAGCGATGAAATTGTCGATGTCTGTTAATGGGATGTTGAGGTAAAGCGCGATCAGGTTCGCTGCAAGCATTCCGCTTCTTGGTACACCAACGATCAAAGTAACATCCTCAGGAATCTTATGGAGGTTGGCCTTGATGTCTTCATTTAAATCTGCAACTGATCTGTAATGCATAAAAACGATTTGTGGTTGTTTAAGGTTGTATTATTCTTCTTCGCTGTAATAGCCTTTCGTGTCGTATTTGTAGCTCTGATAACGTTTGCTTTTTCCGACACCATTTACTACTACATAAGTTGGTTTCTTCAGAGTTACACTCGAATCAATCTGTTTCAGATCCTGGAACACGGTTTTCTGGGTGTAATCCTGGCGAAGTATAACCAATGATACATCTGCATAACGCTGTAACAGACTCGCATCAGTTACAAGACTGAATGGTGGTGTATCTATAATAATATTATCAAATCTTTCCTGTAATTCCTTTATTAGTTGCTCCATATACGGACCAGAAATAAGTTCCGCAGGATTCGGAGGAAGGAAACCTGCAGGTATCAACTGGAGGTTCTCATCGTGACCTGGTACCTGCATAAGAATCTCATCAAGAGTAGCTTTACCACTCAGGTATGAGCTTAGACCATTCTGTGCAACAAGTCCGAGATCTTTTGTGATACGTGGCTTACGAAGGTCAAACTCGAGGAGAACTGTTT
>JBEVNF010000480.1:0-10722 GCA_040508255.1 Flavitalea sp. | reverse complement strand
TTATCCCTGATCGTTGTTTTCCGTGATTGCTTCATCAACCGCATTCGCCAGTATTGACGAAGTCATCTTCTTCAAAGGATTTTTTCTGTTCTCCGCATACTCCTGGCGACGATTGATAATATCGATACATTCGTACAGAGCCGTGATAAAAGATGAAGCATCAGCTTTGCCTTTGCCTGCAATATCGAAAGCAGTTCCATGATCAGGTGAGGTCCTTACGCCGGCAATTCCGGCAGTGAAATTCACACCTTCACCAATTGCAAATGATTTGAATGGTATGAGGCCCTGGTCATGATACATCGCAAGGACCGCATCAAATTTTTGATGGTATCCTCTTGCAAAAAACGCATCAGCACTGAATGGACCGGTAACAAGCATGCTGTGTTTTGCATCCTTGATAGCTGGCTTGATGATCTCTTCTTCTTCTTTACCTATAAGACCTTCATCACCTGCGTGTGGATTAAGACCAAGCACAGCGATCTTTGGTTTATCGATACCAAAATCTTTCATCAATGATTGATTGATAAGCTGAAGTTTTGAAACGATCGCTTCACGGGTGATGCTTTTTGCGACCTCGCTAACAGGAATATGTTCGGTCACCAGCGCTATGCGGAAGCTTTGAGATGTCATCATCATTACAACATCCTTCGCTTCAAAAATATGCTTGAAGTATGGTGTGTGCCCGGTGAAATTGAATTCAGCAGACTGAGTATTTTTTTTGTGGATCGGTGCAGTTACAAGACCCTGAATCTTGTTTTCCTTCAGCGCCTGGGTTGCTGCGATCAGTGATTTAACCGCATACTTTCCCCCGGCTTCTGTAAGCTGACCCGGTGTGATCTGAACCTCATCTTCCCAAACCTGGTAAACATGAAGTTGTTTATGATTGATCCTTGTAAAGTCCTTTATGATCTGGAAATTAACGTTGTTGTCCTGAACCGCCTTACGGTAGAAGTTAAGCACCTTGTTTGAAGCAAAGATCACCGGCGTACAAAGTTCAAGGATCCGGCTGTCTGAAAAGGTCTTTACAACTATTTCGGGTCCGATACCATTCAGGTCACCAATTGAAATTCCTATGACTGGCCGTTGATTCTGCGGATTCATGTGCATTATTTTCTGAGTCGCAAAGATACGGCTCCAACGTTAAACAGTACCAAATACCGGAAAGACAGCCGAATATTGGTACTTTTGTGCGAGTATATGTACACACTAAAGAAATCATTGGGTCAGCATTTTCTGAAGGATGAAAATGTAAGCAAACGGATCGTATCAGTCTTGCAGGAGCGCCCTTTCCAACGTCTGGTTGAGGTCGGTCCTGGTGGAGCAGCTTTGACGAAGTATCTCCTGCAGATCCCCGCTATAGAACTGAAATGCGTGGAGATCGATGATGAGAAAGTGGAATGGTTGCAGAAGAATTTCCCACAACTGAAAGACAGGATCATTCACGAAAGTTTTCTGGATACCAAACAGCCTTTTGAAGGGTCGTTTACTGTGATCGGTAACTTCCCTTATAATATTTCATCGCAGATCCTGTTCAAAATACTCGAATGGAAACAGGATGTTGAATGTGTAATTGGAATGTTTCAGAAGGAGGTTGCAGAACGCACAGCATCAAAGCCGGGATCAAAAGTATATGGTGTCATCAGTGTATTGATGCAGGCATATTATGATATCGAATACCTGTTTGAGGTGAGTGAAGAAGCCTTCAATCCGCCGCCAAAAGTAAAAAGTGCAGTAATAAGACTTACACCTGTTAAGAAGATGCCTGACATGAAATCTGAACGTGCATTTTTTGTGCTGGTAAAAACTGCGTTTAACCAACGCCGTAAGCAACTGAGAAATGCCGTGAAAGCGTTGTTTCCTGCAGATGTATTGACAGATGAGATCTTTAACAAACGCGCAGAACAATTATCTGTGGAAGACTTCGCTGCGCTTACTTTCAGAATGAGTTAATGATAAGAAGATAGAAAAATTAAATTGAGCAAAGAGTTGAAGAAGGTAATTATAACAGCAAAATCACACCCTTATCTTGCTGAAACGCTTGTGATAAAGGGATACGAGGTGATCACGAAAACTACGATCACTTATGATGAACTCTCAGAGATCATAGGAGATGTTTCCGGGCTGATCGTAACCACGAGATTGAAGATCGATAAGGCAATCATAGATCGTGCTCCGAAACTTGAGTGGATAGGAAGGCTTGGCAGTGGAATGGAACTGATTGATACTGAATACGCAAAAACAAAGGATATCCTTTGTGTAAGCAGCCCCGAAGGCAACTGTCTTGCTGTTGGTGAACACGCACTTGGGTTGTTATTGAGTCTATTGAACCGGATCGGCAGCAGTAACAATGAGATCAGGGAGGGAAAATGGATCCGGGATGCAAACAGGGGAACTGAGCTGACGAATAAAACGGTTGGTATAATCGGATATGGACATACCGGTAGCGCATTTGCAAGTCTGCTGGCCCCCTTTAATGTAACTGTGCTAGCTTATGATAAGTATAAGTCAGGTTTTGCAAAAGGCAATATCCGTGAGGTGGGTCCTGAGCAGATCGCCAGGTATGCAAATGTGGTAAGCTTCCATCTGCCGCTGAACGAAGAGACCCGTCATATGGCCAATGATGCCTTCTTCAACAGCCTTGAAAATGCACCTGTTTTGTTAAATACTTCAAGGGGAAAGGTGCATGATACTGCCGCCGTCATCAGGGCGCTCGAAAGCGGTAAAATCTCGGCTGCCGGGCTGGATGTGCTTGAAAATGAGAAACTTGAAACATATTCGACCGAAGAAAAGACTCAACTTGATAAATTGCTGTCAAATTCCCGTGTCATAATTACGCCACATATTGCAGGTTACACCAACGAAGCGTTCTATAAAATGGCTGCGGTGACGCTCAAAAAACTCGGAATTGACTGAATTGGTAAAAATAAGCTACTTTTGTAGCCTCAAATATTGCAACGCTTCAGCTAAACTGGGGCGTTGTTCTTTTTTTTTAATACCGGGAAAGCTTGCCATAAAAATCGACAGGGCAAGCTTTGCCGTAAAAGCAAGGAGGTTAACATGAGTGTTTTGTATGTCTCAAAAGAAACACTGGATCAAATGAAAGATGATCTCACGCGTATGAGAACGGTGGATCGTCCTGCCGCTGCTGCAGCAATCGCTGAAGCGCGCGAGAAGGGTGATCTGAAAGAGAATGCGGAGTATGATGCAGCAAAAGAGGCGCAGGGACTTCTCGAAGCGAAGATCAAGAAAATGGAAGCTGATTATGCCAGTGCAAGGGTACTGGAAAGCGATAACGTTGATACCAGTAAAGTATCAATCATGACAAAGGTGAAGATCACCAATGTTAAGACAAAGAAGCAGATGACCTACCAGATCGTTTCAGAAATGGAAGCTGATCTGAAGCAGGCAAAGATCTCTATTACATCTCCTATCGGCCAGGGGTTGCTTGGTCGTGAGGCAGGTGAAACTGTGGAAGTTGAAATTCCTGCAGGTAAGGTAAAATTCAAGATTGAAGAAATCAGCGCTTAATCAGGCCGCACTGAATATATCAGGGTTATGAGCATTTTCACAAAAATTATCACGGGCGAAATTCCATCATATAAGATAGCAGAGAATAATCTGTTCTTTGCTTTTCTTGATATTTCGCCAATGGTTCCGGGTCATACACTTGTGGTTCCGAAAACGGAAACCGACAAGTTGTTTGATCTTGAGGACAAGTATCTTGAGTCGTTGCTTCTGTTTGCAAAACCAATAGCGGCAGCCATCGAGAGATCTTTTGACTGTAAGCGTTGTGGTATCAGCGTCATAGGCCTTGAAGTGCCGCATGCACATCTTCATATCGTGCCGATGAACAGCGCAGATGATCTCAATTTTACAAGACCAAAAATGAAATTGTCGCCAGAAGAAATGAAGGCTGCGCAGGATAAAATCCTTTCTAATCTCTGAACCGGTCAGTAACCCTTACCGGAAATTCTTGATCCCGGCACGGCATCTTTAACGGACGCGGCCGGGATTTTTGCTTATAAAATCTTCCCACCCTTTCGACTTTGACGCTGTTGCTTTAGCAAGCGGAGTATCCTGGAAATGATGACATACAGCCACTGCAAGTGCATCAGATGAGTCAAGATATTTAAGATCAGTTTCGGGGATCTGCATCAGGTGCTGAAGCATTTTCCAGACTTGTGTTTTATCTGCATTACCATTACCGGTGATGGACTGTTTTACTTTTTTGGGAGAGTATTCTGAAACATCAAGACCTGCTGCCATCGCGGCTGCAATGGCAACCCCCTGCGCACGTCCAAGCTTAAGCATACTTTGTACATTCTTGCCAAAGAATGGCGCTTCAATAGCGAAACAATCGGGTGAGAATCTTGTGATGAGTTCAGTAACCTTGAGGTGAATGGCGTTGAGACGCTGGTACTGATCCAGTTTTGCATTCATTTTCAGAATACTCATTTCGAGCAACTTTGGCTTTCCCGTTTTGTCGATGGCGATAAGGCTATAACCCATCACCAGCGTGCCGGGGTCAATGCCCATGATGATCTTTGCTTTCTTTTCCAATTAGCTGCTCCCTTGTTAATGATCTGTTTACTTCACTTTCCTGCGAACTTGCTTTAAATTGCGGCACAATTGGCAGAACAGCGCAAAAATATCAAATTAATGATCAAGTACGGGCTTGGCCCGCTTGTGTTTTGCATACTTGCCCTTTCTATTTATCACCAGGTTCAGCGCCAGCCCGACTGGGAAAATTCCTTTCAAAAAATTGGTCAGGGTTTATCAGGTGATGGTGCCTGGAGTCTGATCGCTGTGTTTCTGCTGATGTTTGTGAACTGGGGAATTGAAGCGCGCAAATGGCAGCTTGCTTTAAAAAATCTTCAGACCATTTCATTTTTCCGTTCGTTCAAGGCTGTGTTCACCGGTACCACAATGGCGTTTTTTACACCGAACAGGATAGGAGAATATTTTGGGCGGATACTCTTTATTAAAGAAGGAAGCAGGTTACAGGCCATCTCACTCACGATCGTATGCAGCATTGCACAGTTGATGGTAACCGTAATTGGTGGAGTAGCGGGATTTATTTTTTTCAAAAGACACCTCGCAGCACAAGGACTTGCAGATGCGTCAACGCTATTCTGGTTGCAGATCGTTTATTACATCGCTTTGTTGGGCGCTTTGATCCTGACGCTTCTTTATTTCAGATTATCATGGCTGGTAAAACTGGCAAGAAAAATTACCCCTCTCGCGGGGTATCTGCGATATGTGAATGTTTTAGAATCATTCCATGCAACCCTACTCATACGTATCCTGTCATTGTCTTTTGCCAGATATATCATATTTCTTTTGCAATATTTCATCCTTTTCAGGGTTTTTGATGTTGATCTTAACTGGATGCAGAATTTCTGGGTTGTCAGTGTGATGTTTGTCGTATTGAGCATAGCGCCAACTATCGCTTTTATAACAGATCTTGGCATAAGAGCGAAGGCAAGTATAGAATTGGTACAGTTTTTTAGTAGTAATGTGGTCGGAATCCTTGCTACATCGTTGAGTATCTGGTTAATAAATCTTGTGATCCCGGCACTCATCGGCAGTTTGATGATTTTGGGATTCAAATTCAGAGATAACTTTCGATTTTTTTAAAGAATATTGTATTTGATGAATCTATTTAAGCCGCTTTCTATTTTTCTCTTTACAATATTGAGCTTTCCGCTTGTTGCACAGAACGGGTTTTGTGAATTGCGAAATACAGCTTTCCAGGTAGGAGAGAGTATCACTTTCAAGGTGTTCTATAGTCTTTCTGCTGCCAATATCGGGGCTGGCGAAGCAACATTTACCACCACATTGGAAACGCTGAACCGCAAGCCGGTTTATCACATAATTGGCGAAGGCAAAACTTATCCGTTCTACGATAAGTTTTTCAGGGTACGGGATAAGTATGAAACCTACGTCGACACTACAACCCTTCAACCGCTGAAATTTGTAAGAAATATTGATGAAGGCGGTTATAAAAAATATGAGAACGTTGTCTTCAATAAAACTACCAATACTGCAATCACAAACGATGGGGTTTATAAAATTCCACCTTGTATCCAGGATGTATTAAGTTCAATTTTCTATGCAAGGAACATTGATTTTGACAAGTACAAACCTGGTGACAGAATTCCATTTACGATGTTTCTTGACAAAGAAATCTTTAACATGTACATCAGGTATATTGGTAAGGAAACGGTCAAGACAAAGTATGGCAAATTTCGTGCGATCAAGTTCAAGCCCCTGCTTGTAAAGGGAACTATCTTCGAAGGCGGGGAAAAGATGACTGTCTGGGTTTCTGATGATCAGAATCACGTACCTGTCAGGATCGAAAGTCCGATCTCGGTAGGAAGCGTAAAGGTTGATATGATAACCAACAGAAATCTTAGATACAGATTGAGCTCGTTGATCAGTGTAAGGTAAAACTGCCTACAGATCTCTTAGTTTAAATACTTCGTTTTCGCGGATTCCTTTCTCTGTCTGCATGACGGTACAGCATTCAATTTTAGGATCGTGCTCAAAAAACAGCACCACATCATTCGCAGCTGCTTCTTTTAACGTTCTTTCTTTTTCAAGTAATGTGTCGAGCGGGCGTATATCATAACCCATTACATATGGTAATGGTAAATGACTGATACTCGGGAAGAGATCCGCGCAATATAAAATCTTATGTCCTTTGTAATCGATCAGAGGAAGCATCATGCTTTCTGTGTGCCCATTCACGAATACCAAATCGATACCTGGTGCAAATGTTGACCTGTGTCCTTTATCCGGTGCATCCACAAATCGCAACCGGCCGGATTTCATAACAGGGATAATATTCTCCTCGAGGAAGCTGGCCTTTTCGCGCGGATTCGGAATAGTTGCATGTTTCCAATGCGCTTCATTGCTCCAGTAAGTTGCATTTCTGAATGCCGGTAACAGGGCTTCACCTGATCGTACAACAGCTCCACCCACATGATCAAAATGAAGATGCGTCAGCAATACATCGGTAATATCATTACGCGTGAATCCATGTTTTGCAAGGCTCTTATCAAGCGTGTCATCGCCATGCAGGTAATAGTGCGAAAAGAATTTTTCACTTTGCTTATCACCGATACCTGTATCAACCAGTATGAGGCTTTTACCATCCTCTATCAGTAGACAACGCATGGCCCAGCTACAAAGATTATTCTCATCTGCTGGTTGTGATTTATTCCAGATCGATTTTGGAACTACACCAAACATGGCTCCGCCATCCAGTTTGAAATAACCTGTTTCAATTGAGTAAATCTGCATAAAGCGAATTTACAAACTTTGCAGTTGTTGTTGTTTGCGGAGGGCTGAGTAAAGCCAGACAAGACCGATCACAAAGAAAATGATGAGTGAAAGAATTGAATTTTTCATACCGCCGCGATCATGTGTGAGTTCTTCGATCAGGCCAAAGCACATGATGCCAAGAGCTATCGCAATCTTTTCTGTGAAATCATAATAACAGAAGAACGAAGCTGTATCATTTGTTTCAGGCATGAGTTTGGCGAAGGTTGAGCGGCTGAGTGATTGTATTCCTCCCATAACGAGGCCAACGGCAATAGCCAGTGCATAGAAATAGTATTCAGGATCAATTCCCTGTTCCTTCAGATAAGCGGTGTAATAGGCGGCTATACAAACAACGATCCAGAAAAGTACTACGCCAATGAGTACACGAAAATTACCATAGATGCCCGATAGTTTTGCCATTGCCCAGGCTCCAAGGATAGCGACAAGCTGAATCAGCACAACTGTAACTATGAGTTTTGTATCATCCAGTCCGAGAACCTTGCTGCCAAATAAAGTAGCTGCAAGCATAACTGTTTGTACTCCCATACTGTAAAAAAAGAATCCGCGAAGAAAGCGCTTCAAAACCGGCATCTTTTTTACCATGTTGTACACCTTGCCAATCTCTCTGAAACCATCTTTGAAAATATTATTACGCACACGGTCGGGGGACAGTTTTTGTTTTGGCAACACCGGGAAGGTGAATTGTGCAAATACCACCCACCAGATACCGACAAGCAGGAACGTGATCTGAGAGGCGAGGGCAGATTTGCCCGGCATTTGCATGACGAGTACAAAGCCAACGATCTGAAGTAAAACGCTTCCAACATATCCTAATGAATATCCTTTGGCACTGATCCTGTCACGATCTTCTTCAGCGGCTATTTCGGGCAGATATGAGTTGTAAAACACAAGGCTTCCTGAATAGCCCAAAGCTGCGAGGACAAAAAACAGCACACCAAACTCAACATTGGAACCATTGAAAAAATACAACAATCCACATGACACTGCTCCCAGATAACAGAAGAATTGAAGAAAGGATTTCTTATTTCCCCGTGTATCGGCAATCGAAGTGAGCACCGGATACATCAGGGCTATCAGCAGATAAGCACCGGTAAGCGCGTAATCATACAACGCTGAGTTTACAAATTTTCTCCCAAGAAACGGGATCACTTCACTGCCAAAATGATCTTTGGTGGCAGCTGTAAAAAATATCGGGAAAAAGGTGGTAGTGATTACAAGATTGTACGCTGAGTTTGCCCAGTCATACATTGCCCATCCATTGATTACTTTCTTTGAAGCAGTTTGCATATTGGATTGTATCTGCTCAAATATCGTGTATTTCCTTATTCGTTGATCACACCCTGCCAAATCAGGATCAGCAGGATTATTCCCGCGATTATGCGATACCAGCCAAACAAACGGAAACCATATTTCTGAAGAAAGCCGATAAAAAATTTGATCGCAACGATCGCCACAATAAACGCAACGATGTTTCCGATCGCAAGTAATTTGATGCTGTCAGAAGTAATAGAATCGTAGCTCTTCAATAATTTATATCCGGTTGCAGCCGCCATTGTAGGCACCGCAACAAAGAATGAAAATTCAGCAGCAAGTCTTCTTGTTAAACCCTGTTGCATACCACCAATGATCGTCGCAGCACTGCGGCTCACACCAGGTATCATGGCAACACACTGCCACAGACCAATCATAAATGCTTTTGGATAAGAAACCCCCGGTTCTTCATCAATAGATGAGCCTTTGAAAAACCGGTCAATAAATAACAACACAAAACCACCAAGCACGAGTGTTATCGCAACGGTGGTCGGGCTTTCAAGCAGTGCATCAATCTTGTCAGAAAGAAGTCCACCGATTACAAGAGCTGGTATTACCGCCACGATCAGTTTCAGGTAGAACTGCCATTTTGTGAAGTCAAAGAATTTCCTCCAGTATAAAACAACCACCGCGAGAATCGCTCCAAGCTGTATGGCAACTGTAAATAATTTGGTGAATTCTTCCTTTTCAATTCCCATAAGACTACTGGCGATGATCATGTGGCCAGTAGACGAGATAGGTAAAAATTCTGTAATGCCTTCAACGATTGCGATAATAACTGCCTGGAGGATGTCCATAGTGTGGTTGGTACTTAAATAAAAACCGGTCAGAAATCTGAATTGGATTCAAATTTTCAAACCGGCTATCTGAAATTGATTGTCTTAGTCTTTTGGTTTTCTGAAGATCGCGAACACTTCCAGTCCGAGACCCAGCAGGATCAAAATAGGTGCAACAGTGATCCTCGTTTTGCTGTAAACTTCTTTAGGATCGAAAGTGTTGGGATCATCACTTTTGCCACCTGCCATCAGGAATAATCCAAGGGCAATCACTACGAGACCTGCAACGATCCAGATGTAATTTTCTTTACCGAATAGTTTGCTGCTGCTGGCTGCAACTGGTTGTTTCTTCTCGATCATTATTTGCAATTGAGGCTGCAATATAGGAAATTATTGAAGCCGGGTATAAATGGATTAATGAGCCGATCAGTACAGATCGTCAAGTTTCATTCTCAGGTACTTAACAACGCTTCTATGCGTGCTGAACATGGTTATTCCAATGCCAAGGATAAAGAGCAGGAGGAAAACCAGCAACAGACTGCTGTTGTTCCGCAAATCCTTCAGATCCGGGACGAATGTCTCGAAAAGGATGATAATTCCATAGATCATCGCGATTGCAATCAATGCGGCTATCGAACCATTAACCACCGCACGGGTATTGAGGGGGCGGGATATAAAGCTTCTTGTAGCACCTACCATCTGCATGGTCTTAATAAGAAAACGGTTGCTGTACATGGCCAGCTTGATCGTATTGTCGATCAGGATGATCGAGAACAGCGAGAAGATACAAGCCAGTACCACGAGCCCGATCAGGATCCAGCGCATGGAAGGACCCATCTTCTCAACCAGTGCTGACGGGTAGTTCACGCTTTCAACCACCAATGTTCTTTGTTCGAGATCAGTCTTGATATTCGCGATGGTATCTTTGTGAACATAAGTATTGATCAGGTTGAAGTCGATAGACGCCGGGAGCGGATTGTCGGTAACCAGGTTGTCGAAAGCCTCGCTTTTTTCGTCATTGGCAGCGAGCCATTTCTGTTTTGCCTTTTCCTTGTCTATATATTCAACAGTCTTTGTGTATGGTCTTGATGAGATATAAGCTTTTAAAGAGTCAATATCGGCCTGGTTAGCGGTTTTGCGAAGATAAACCTGGAGCGTAACGTCTTCCTTCAGTTTTTTCACATACATCTGCGCGTTCAGGAATAACCAACCGAAGATCCCAACGAAAAATAATACGATGGTAACACCCAGGATCGCCATGAAATATGAAGGCTTGGAACGTTTTGCG
>JBEVNF010000436.1:0-8012 GCA_040508255.1 Flavitalea sp. | reverse complement strand
GTTACCACCCCCGCCACCACCTGCGTTCTGGTCATTGCCGCCGCCCGGGCTGCCATCTGTCGCACCGCCTCCACCGTTACCGGGTGCACCCATACCACTACTACCATTTGGAAGCGTTTCTGATCCATTATCAAATAACGCATTTGCACCACCACTCACACGCACATAGCGCGGAGCACCAGCTATACCTTCACCCTTTGATCCGTTTGAAGAAGAAACGGTGCGGATTTCACTGTTTACAAAACCGGCTGTGCCACCAAGCTGGCGACCACCACCACCGCGATAACCTGTTCCGCTTGCAATTACGAACGGTGTACCCGCAAGAGTTGTGGTACCGGTTGCTTCGAATGCAACAACACCACCTCTTGTACCATCCCAGGCAAAAGGACGTATAGACTGATTCGCAGCAAATGTAATAGTAGAATATCTTGGAACACGGATCACCTGGTAGCGATAAGCACCAAGTAAACCTGTTGCATCTGTATTTGTAAATGTGTTTGTGAGACCTTTGGAAAGATAAAGTGTTCCACCGGTAAGAGGAACTGTATTTGTTGCAATAGCATATTCGTAGGTACCTGCTGTTGCTGTAAGATAGCCCGAGGCATCACCGGTATTAACTCCATCACCATACGCGTTTGTGTTGGTAATGTTCATACTTGCTCCCTGCATCTGCATGATCATTACAAGATCACCTTTTGCGATAGCAGTGGTACCCAACGCTGCGCCAACAATGATGCGCCTGGTACCTGCATTAGCTGAGGCTAAAGTACCAGGGTAATAGGTGTTCACGGTAAGGTTGGATGTAACATTCAACGCGGATGGTGAACATTGTGCCCGCCCCTGTTGAGAAGGCAACATGACTGCGCCTAAAAGAATTCCAAAGAAAACTTGTTTCAGGTTACCGGCAGAAGACATACTGCCGCGATTAACGCTTTTCATAAGTACAGATAGTTTGTGTTTTTCAGGGATCAGTAGAATCCGGACACAAAAACGGGATAAGTATTCATTAGAATATGAAAGTAAATGTTAAGGTTTATAATACTGGTTGTTATCACTAATGGTGATACTTACTAAACCTTAGGGATAAGTAAAATTGCTTATCCGGTTTATTATGTGGTTGATTGAAGTCAATAGCTGATGTGATCGTTTGGCTGGTACACAGCCGAAGGTGGACAGTAAGTGTCCGTAAATGAACACTTAATTGAAGTTTAAAGGACTGTAACTTACTAGATATGAATTATTTAAGTTTTCGGAAACATTTTTGAACACTATTGCAAAACGGATGTATGTTCAAGAACTATCTCAAGATCGCCTGGCGCAACCTTAACAAAAGCCGCTCGTTTACACTGATCAATCTATCTGGTTTAACTATCGGTATTACAGTCTGTATGATGATCTTCTTATTTATCATGCATGAGTTCAGTGTTGATGGATTTCAAAAGAACAGTGATAACATTTATCGGGTGATGCGCTCTTATGATCCGGCCAAGCCGGCCACTTCGTATTTGTCTGGTCCCTATGCACCGGCAATGCTCAATGATTTTCCACAGGAGATCAAACGAGCGGTACGCGTAATGAATACTAATGCATTGTTGTCATTTGATGACAAAGCATTTCGTGAGAAACATGTTTTTGTAACTGATCCTGATTTTTTCGAATTGTTTTCATTCGGGCTTTTAAGGGGTAAGGCTGAAAATGTGATCTCAGATCCGAATAATATCGCATTGTCTGAAACCATTGCAAAGAAATATTTTGGTACTGTGGATGCTGCAATGGGTAAGGTTTTGCGTGTTGATAAAGAATTTGATATGAAGGTGACCGGTGTGTTTAAAGATGTACCATCAAATTCACATCTTGAATTTGATATGGTATATTCTAATCTGCTTTATCGCAACCAGGAATGGTATCAGCGCTGGCGAAACAATAACGGTTTCGTATACCTGCAGTTAAATGAAGGTGCAACGGAGGCCGGACTTGAAAAAAAGTTCCCTGCCTTTATGCAGAAATATATGGGAAAAGATATGGCCCAGATGAATGCAAAGTTTGAGTTGTCACTGACACCGATGAAAGATATTTACTTTAGCGAAGCTTCAGAATTTGATGGAGTGCGTCATGGTGAAATGAAAGTGATCTTTATCTTTCTTTCGATAGCCGCCCTGATCCTGCTGATCGCGTGCATAAATTTTATGAATCTCTCGACCATTCGGGCAATGGAAAGATCAAAGGAGGTTGGACTGAGGAAAGTGATGGGTGCTTTGCGGTCAAACCTGATCCGTCAGTTCATAGGTGAGTCTGTGATGCTCACCGTGATCTCCTGCTTACTGGCTCTGCTGCTTCTGCAGGTTGCAATGCCATTGTACAGCAATCTGCTTGGCTATGATCTTAGAGTGAACTGGCGGTCGCCAATGATATATTTATTTCTTGGGGGTGTGGTGATAGTTGCGGGTTTTATGGCAGGTTCCTATCCGGCTTTTTTCCTTTCTTCATTCTCGCCGATAGCTGCCATCAAAGGAAAACTGAGAGTAGGAAAGGGTGGTGCTATGTTCAGGCAGGGACTGGTGATCGTTCAATTTTCAATCTCTGTGTTCCTGATCATTACTACGATTGTGATCGTTAACCAGATGTCGCATGTAAAGAACATGGATCTCGGATATAATCAATCACAAACCATAATAGTTCCGATTGATAACGGTGATATTTATAATAATCGTCGTTCGTTCAGGGATGAGTTGCTTGCGGATTCACGCTTTAAATCTGTTTCTTTTATGAGCGGAGAGCCAGGGGGGTTCTATGATATGCATGCTTTTGATGTAGAAGGGCAGAGTGCAAGCTGGAGATCAAGAACACTGTTCGCGGATGAAGAAGTTGTAAACAATCTTCAGTTGAAGATGATCGCAGGGAGAAATTTTTCACGCGACATGAAAACCGATTCAGCAGAAGCAATGATCATTAACAGAACAGCTGCCAATGGTCTTGGATTAACTCCTGAACAGGCTATTGGTAAACGTGTTCATAATACAATGCGGGAGGATATGAGCAGGCGAATAGTTGGAGTGGTAGAGGATTTTAATTTTCTTTCGCTCAAACAGAAGATGGATCCCCTGGTGATCATGCCGGGCGATGATCATCGTGTAGCGCTTGTACGATTCGCAACAAACGATGCAAAAGGTGCAGTAGAAAAGGTGAAGGCTGTCTATAGTAAGATGGCGCCTGTTTATCCGCTTGAATATAGTTTCCTGGATGCAAAATTTGATCAGCTTTATAAAAACGATATCCGCCAGGAAACCGTGATCACTGTATTTGCGGGACTTGCAATTTTTGTCGCTTGTCTTGGTCTGTTTGGTCTGGCAAGTTATACAACTGCAAGACGTATCAAAGAGATCGGTGTGCGCAAGGTCCTTGGCTCATCTGTACAGGGCGTCGTGGTTTTGTTATCGAAAGATCTTTTGAAGCCTGTGTTTATCGCGAGCTTACTTGCCGTTCCCCTGGCCTGGTATGCAATGAATAGCTGGTTGCAGAATTTCGCTTACAAGGTTCCTTTGAGCTGGTGGATCTTTGTACTCGCAGGTGTCATTACATTTGCCGTGGCTTTGATCACGATAGGCTTTAAAGCTATCGGCGCAGCTTTGGCGAATCCTGTGAAGAGTCTGAGAAGTGAATGATGCTATTTTATAACGGGGCTGACGTTTCTTAGTCAGCCCCTTAAGGTTATCCGGGAAAACTGAGTTTCCCCATAGAAACATTCGGAATACCATTTCTCCCTGAGCCAAATCCGGTCTTACCGCCGCAAATCATTTCATTTGCAAGTACTGCAAATAGAACCGCCTCTTTTGCATCAGGGTTAATATTCAATTCTGCAGTGCTTTTAAAGTTTGCAGCCGGTAATAATTCATGAAGATTTTTCATCAATAATGGATTGTGCATTCCACCTCCGCTCACATAATATCTGAAAGTATCACTGTTACCAGTAACCGAAATCACAGCTTCTGCAATTGTTTCTGCGGAGAAACGGTTCAATGTTGCCATTGTATCCTCTACAGAAAGTGAGGTGGTGTTGGTGGCAACCTGTGCATCTTTAAGATATTGCCCGTTGAACAATTCTGGTCCTGTGGTTTTTGGAAAAGATTGGGTGAAGAATGAATGATCCTTCAATTTTTTCAGTAATGCATCATTCACTTTTCCTGCGAGGCCGATCCCCGCTTCTTCATCAAAGTATTTGCCCGGGAAATGTTCACGTGTTAAAGCATCCATCAGCGTATTACCTGTACCTGTATCGCTGCAGAAGACCTTGTCGGCATCCAGTGAACCGGGCAGATAGGTAAAGTTTGCAATGCCACCGATGTTCAGCATGATACGGTCCTCCTTTTGTTTCGAGAAGATCAGGAAATCACCGTAGGCGGCAAGTGGTGCACCTTCGCCACCGGCCGCAATATGTTTCTGACGAAAATCGCTGGCAGTGATAATACCGGTAGTAACAGCCATATGATCACCATCGCCGAGCTGTAAAGTTGCATTACCAAATTTTTCAATCTTATGCAGCGATTTTGGCGCATGAAAGATGGTCTGACCATGACTCGCGATCATATCAATATCCCCGGCTTCTATACCCCATTTTTTTAAACAATCAATAATTATATACGAGTGTTGTATTGCTATCCAACCATTAAGTAAAGTAAGTTTTTCGAGATCAACATGTTTCTTTGAAAACACCGAAGCGATCTCATCTTTATACCCGGTGTCGTAAGGAACGGTTTCAAACTTCAACAGTTGTATCTTACTATCCATGCCGGTTCCGCTGAATTCGCAGAGTGCTACATCAAGACCGTCAACCGATGTGCCCGACATCAGGCCGATTATCCTTCGCTTACTTTTTCCGGCAATATGGTATAATGTTTCAATGTTCCTGTTCATATTTATCAAATTTATTCAATGTGTTTTTTTAATCCCGAAATTATTTGGACGGTGTTCAATTCAAGACCATTAAACGTAAATTGCTGATAGCAGTTTTTATTTAATGTATTGGCTGCGACTTCACCTGGTCTGTATTGCCGATTGAAAAGTTCTTATAGCGACCGTAATCAAAATCATTTAATTCAAAACAACTGCAAATGAAAAAAGTCTCCTGGCTATGCAGGCAAGGTAAGTTTTTGCCGCTGGTATTATTTTTTCTCGTGTTATCTTTTGTTGGTGTTGCGCAGGTAACAATTTCCGGTGTAGCCACCGGACCAGATGGAACTCCGCTCCCGGGGATTTCGGTTCAGATCCTTAAGGCAACATATGGGGTATCTACCGGTCCGAATGGTGAGTATTCTATCAAAGCAACTCTAAAAGAAGGAAAGTATACACTTCAGTTTACCGGTGTGGGATTCAAACCAGTTGAAAAGCAGTTCACCGTTGGTTCGGCTTCAATGATCACCGTTGATGCACAGTTGGCGGAGGATGTCCTTATGCTCAACGATGTTGTTGTTACCGGTAATGCGGTTGCAACTTCAAAGAAGAAACTTGCGAATGCTGTTTCAACTGTATCAGCACGCGATATTCAATACAGTGCTTCTACAGGTATCGATGGTGCGCTCCAGGGAAAGGTTGCCGGCGCGCAGATCACGCAGAACTCTGGTAACCCCGCTGGTGGTATCAGTGTTCGTTTACGTGGTCCGAGTACGATTGTTGGTTCCTCTGATCCGTTGTACATAGTAGATGGTGTGATCGTTAACAATGATTCGCGTGAGCTGATCGATCTTGGTGGTTATGCTCAGAACCGACTTGTGGATATCAATCCTGCGGATATAGATCATATTGAAATCATCAAAGGTGCTGCGGCAGCGGCGATCTATGGGTCGCGTGCCAATAATGGTGTGGTGCAGATTTTTACGAAGAAAGGGAAAAGCGGTAAGCCACAGATTTCTTTTTCAACACAATTCAAAACGAATAGTGTGAGAAAAAAACTTGAATACAATGAGTATCCTTTCAGATTCAACAATGCAACTGTTACAGATCTTACACAAACACCAGTTACGCGGTATGACTACCAGGATAAAATCTTCAGTACTGGTATTGGCACGGATAATACTTTATCAGTATCAGGTGGTAATGATATAACAAAATACTATGTCGCCGGATCAACGCTTTACAATGAAGGTATCATCAATAATACCAATTTCAGCAGAAGTGGAATCCGTATGAATCTGTCTCAAAAATTGAACGAGATCCTGACTCTTTCTGCAGGTGCAAATTATTCGATGAGTGCCAGTCGCGAGATACCCAATGGTGGCCTCGTTGAAGCTTATGGAGCTTTAACTGGTTTTATTTTCAGTAATAATTTTATTAATCCTGAAAAAGATCCGGTAACAGGCGCATATCCATCAACCGCCCCGGTTGCGATCCTGCGCAGAACCAATCCGCTGGAAGCAATCGATCGTTTTGATTTTCGTCAGCGTGTGAGTCGTTTCACGGGCAATGCTCAATTGAATGCAAAGCCAGTTTCAGGTTTGAATATTGATCTGATCTTTGGTGTTGATAACTATACTCAGAATGCAACTGCCTACATTCCACCAATTAATACTACGCCAAGTTATAATGGTGGTCTTTCGAGAAGGGCTGATGCAACAATTCTGCAAACCAATACCGATCTTAATATCAGCTATCGTAAAAAGCTGAACAAGCTGATTGAATCAACGACGGGTATTGGGGGCACCATGCAGTTTGACAGAACTTACACCATTGGTGCAACCGCTCAACAGCTTGGTGCATTTGGACAGACTATTAACAATGGTACCTCTGTTGCAACTGAATATCGTGCAGACAGAACGATACTTGGTGCCTTTCTGCAGCAGACTTTTGGTTTCGCAGACAAATTGTTTATTACAGGCGCGGGTCGGGTGGATGCATCATCAGTATATGGTTTGAACAACCGCTGGCAATTTTTCCCGAAAGTGAGTGGATCCTATATATTGTCTGAAGAGGATTTCTGGAAGAATTCATCATTGTCAAACGTGATCAACTCTTTCAAATTTCGTGCAGCCTGGGGGCAGTCAGGTAATCTTACAGCTATTGGAGTCTTTGACAGGTTCACTGCTTATTATCCTGCAAATTATGGTGGTGCAACAGGATATGTTTCCCCGACACAGCTTGGAAACTTTGATGTAAAACCAGAACGTCAGACTGAGCTTGAACTTGGAACTGATATCGGAATGTTCAATGACAGGTTGAGTCTTGAATTCACATATTTTGATAAAGATGTGAAGGATCTGATTTTGAACCGTACGCTGGCACCAAGCTCTGGTTTCAGTTCCAGATTTCTAAATATCGGTACAATGAGTAATAAGGGTTTTGAATTGATGATCAAGGGTGTACCAATACAAAAGAAAGATTTCACATGGGTTTCTACATTCAGCTACACTCATAACAAAAACAAGATTGACGGTGTAGAGGGAAATGGTGTGTTGCCTTTTGCAGGCGGGTTCGGCCAGGTTGCTGCAGTTAACGGGTATCCGCTGGGATCTTTTTATGCAACTTTCTTCGCGAGAAATCCTGATGGTTCTTTATTGCTGACTCCTGCCGGACTTCCGCAGAGAGAGCGGGGTACCCAGGCTGCAAATGGAACTTATAATGTACAAAGGGATGCGACAGGTCAACCGAGTGGAGCTATTCTCAGCAAGGTTATAGGTAATCCTAATCCCTTGCACGTAGTGGCATTAATTAACGATTTCACATACAGGAAGTTCAATTTCCGTATGCAATGGGACGGTATGCTCGGTTTTGATGTATTCAACTTTACAAAGCGTGTTGGTGATAATGCTAACTATGGTGGTCTGAAAGGATATGAAGCTGAATTAAGAGGAGATGTACCAAAGGGTACCAGTGCTGCTGAATTTTCGATTTTTGAAAACTGGATCGAGAAAGGCGATTTCGTGAAACTCAGAGAGCTTTCTGTTTCGTATCTGATTACCCGGAAAGCCGGCAAATTAAAAGATCTGCGACTAACACTCTCCGGCCGCAATCTGCTTTCAATT
>JBEVNF010000431.1:0-15783 GCA_040508255.1 Flavitalea sp. | reverse complement strand
CACGGAAGGTCTGCAACCACTGCGGGTATACTTTTTGTTCAATCAGCTCAGTCAGCATCGGAAGTGTTTCTTTACAATCACCCCACACAGGAACTGTTGACTTAACGTTTTTATCAATTTCAGCAGGATCGATGTCAAGGTGGATCACCTTTGCCTGCTTTGCATATTTATCAAGGCGACCGGTTACACGATCGTCGAAACGCATACCGATTGCAATCAATACATCACATTCATTAGTAAGTACATTCGGACCATAATTACCATGCATACCAAGCATACCAACGTTCAAGGGATGTTCTGTCGGAATTGCTCCCGCTCCCATGATTGTCCATGCAGATGGAATACCTGATTTCTCAACAAACCTGGCAAACTCTTTTTCAGCTTTACCAAGTATCACACCTTGTCCCCAGAGTATAAATGGTTTTTCAGCTTCATTGATCAGCTTCGCAGCCTGCTCAACATATTCTTTGCGCACGATTGGTTTTGGGCGATAGCTCCGTACGTGATTACATTTCTGATAACCCTCATAGCTGAACTTCTGCAACTGCGCGTTCTTTGTGATATCGATCAGTACCGGACCTGGTCTTCCGCTTTTTGCAAGATAGAATGCCTTTGCAAGCACTGCAGGAATTTCAGAAGCATCAGTTACCTGGTAGTTCCATTTGGTAACAGGTGTTGTGATATTGATCACATCTGTTTCCTGAAATGCATCTGTACCGAGAAGATGCGCAAATACCTGTCCGGTGATAGCTACCAGAGGAGTACTATCGATCATTGCATCTGCAAGACCGGTGACGAGGTTGGTTGCTCCGGGACCACTGGTCGCGAAAACCACACCTACCTTGCCCGAAGTGCGTGCAAAGCCCTGAGCCGCATGTATACCACCTTGTTCATGACGCACGAGTATATGCTTTATCTTTTCACGGTAGTCATACAGAGCATCATATATCGGCATAATGGCACCACCAGGATAACCAAAGATGGTATCCGCACCCTCTGCAATCAATGCCTCCAGCACAGCGACCGAACCACTGACCTCTGTCACTGTTTTCGGAGTTGTTTCTGCCGCTGGTTTTTTGGGTGTCATTTCGATTGTACTCATGATATTATCTGATTTATAATTGTGCTTTGTTTTTTATTATCCTTCATCAGTCACGCAACCTTCAGCAGCGTTACGCACGCTGAGTGCATATTTATATAACAAACCTTTTTTCACTTTAAGCGCCGGTCTTACCCAACCTTTCTTACGTTCAGCTATAACCGAATCATCTACTTTCAGGGTAATGGTGTTATTGACGGCATCCAGTTCAATGATGTCATTATCCTGAACAAAACCGATCAGACCACCTTCATAAGCTTCGGGTGTAATGTGTCCTACAACAAATCCATGTGTACCACCGCTGAAACGGCCGTCAGTGATCAGCGCAACACTTTTACCAAGACCCGCACCGATCAATGCACTTGTTGGTTTCAGCATTTCAGGCATACCGGGTGCACCTTTGGGTCCTTCGTTTTTGATCACCACTACATCACCTGGTTGCACACGACCTGTCTGTATACCTTCGATCAGTTGTTTCTCACCGTCAAATACACGGGCGGGTCCTGTAAACTTCTCACCTTCTTTACCGGAGATCTTTGCAACGCTACCACCTTCCGCAAGGTTACCGTATAGGATCTGGAGGTGACCAGTTGGCTTGATCGGGTTTGAAAGTGGATAGAGAATTTTCTGAGTATCGAAATTTACCGGCTCAATGTTTTCAAGATTCTCACGAACTGTTTTACCTGTTACGGTAAGACAGTCACCGTGAAGTAAACCCTCATTCAAAAGATATTTCATCACAGCAGGGATACCACCATGCTCATACATATCCTGCATCAGGTATTTACCGCTTGGTTTGAAATCGGCAAGCACCGGAATTCTGTCGCTTGTTGCCTGGAAATCATCCTGTGTTAACGGCACTCCAACTGAACGCGCGATCGCAAGCAAATGGAGAACTGCATTTGTTGAACCACCAAGAACCATGATTACCACCATTGCATTTTCAAATGCTTCGCGGGTCATGATATCTTTTGGCTTGATATCTTTTTCAAGTAAGATCCTGATCGCTTTTCCGGCATCGCGACACTCCTGGAGTTTCTCCTGGCTAACTGCCGGATTTGACGAAGAGTAAGGAAGACTCATACCGAGTGCTTCTGCTGCTGCAGCCATTGTGTTTGCAGTATACATACCCCCACAGGCACCGGCACCGGGACAAGTATGTTTGATGATTCCTCTGAAATCTTCAGGTGTGAGATTACCTGCTATTTTTTGTCCGAGTGCTTCAAACGCTGAAACGATATTAAGTTCCTGGCCCTTGTAATGACCGGGAGCAATTGTACCACCGTAAACCATGATCGATGGTCTGTTGAGACGACCCATAGCGATCAGTGAGCCAGGCATATTTTTATCACAACCTGGTACTGTAATAACACCATCATAATACTGAGCGCCGCAAACTGCTTCAATACTGTCTGCAATAAGATCACGGCTTACGAGAGAATAACGCATACCGTCTGTACCGTTACTCATACCATCACTTACACCAATAGTATGAAACACCAGGCCAACCAGTTCATTATCCCATACACCTTGCTTGATTACAGAAGCAAGATCATTCAGGTGCATATTACAGGTATTACCATCGTATCCCATGCTGGCGATACCAACCTGCGCCTTCTTCATATCATCGTCTGTAAGACCAATGCCATAAAGCATCGCCTGTGCGGCGGGTTGTGTTTCGTCCTGTGTGAAAGTTTTTGAATATTTATTCAGCTCGTTGCTCATGCTTGATTTTTATTACATTTATTTTGAAAGTTGATGTTTAATACGATCAGTCTGTTTTGCGACGCCGTTTAACCACCCCGTCCTGCCTGCGGCAGGACACCCCTCCGTGGAAAGGAGGGAAGATTATACCAGTTCTCCCAGTTTGCTGATTGGTTCTGTTTCTTTGATAAGGGCTTTTTCAACCACTTTGTTTTTGTACGCTTCCTGGATCTTTTTACCAAGTGATTGTTCCCATGGTTTGCCAAAAGACTGATCATCTATTGAATCCCATCCGATCACTTCAGCTGCAGTGCCGCAGAAAAATGCCGCATCTGCTTTTTTCAGATCTTCAATTGTGTATTGCCCTTCTTCTACTATAAATCCAGACTCACGACATATATCAAGTACCGTTGCACGTGTTAAACCGGGAAGAATGTTTCCGAGAGATGGCGTGAATAATTTTCCGTCCTTCTCAAAGAACATATTCGCACCAGGTCCTTCGGCAATGTTGCCATTCATATCTGTGAGCAAGGCTTCATCGTATCCTGCAGCTTTTGCTTCCTGGCTCGCCATGATCGAGTTCACATAGTGACCGGTAGCTTTTGCATGGATCTTGAATCCTTTTGGATTAGGACGTTGAAAAGAGGAAGTCATCACACGAAGTAATTTCTCCCCAAGGAACGGCTCCATTTTCCAAACCTGGATCGTTATAAATGAAACAGTATTTTTATTAAAGCTCATGTTTGCAGGTGCATACACCAACGGACGGATATAAGCATCCTGCAGATCATTTAATCTCAACAACTCATAGGTTGCAGCGATCAGATCATGCGAAACATATTCATATGGCAGGTTAAGCGCTAATGCAGACTGCTTAAGTCTTTCATAATGCTCTTCTGGCTTGAAGATCTTTGTTTCACCGCTGACTGTTCTGTATGAACGGATGCCTTCAAAGACTCCATATCCGTAGTGAAGCGTCTGACCAAAAAGATCAACCTTAGCTTCAGCAGCTTTTACAAATTCGCCATTCAGATAGATCAGGGTTTGTTCGTCGTAATAACCGGCCATAGTATTATGTTTTTGACAAGCGTGAAAAAAAAGACCCGCCTTTTTGGGGCGGGTCGCATGTATTGAAATTAATTGTGTTTATACGTTTGCTCCTCCCCCGTTGACTGCAGGAATAATAATGACCACCACAATAATGACTGTGATTAGTTTAGTGATTACATTATTTAGCCTGAGATTCAACATTCGGGAAGTGTATGACACGAATATACGAACCGCCTTCAAAAAAACAAAGAACTATTTTTTCTTAATGATCATTTTCATTAAGAAGGTACGCTGATCAACATGGTTTCTGTAAGATTCCGGTTGTTGTTACACAGCCGGGAAGTCTTTCCAGGCCTATGTTATATGATTGTTGAGTTTCTCAACTCGATGTTTGACTTATTAATTCCATCGGGGCTGCGCTTGGAAACATAATCGCTTACAAGCTCACCAATGGTAGAAGTGAAATAGAAGTTTGTAGAATCTATATCCTTTGTTACAAAGCCATTTTTCAATGTCCATTCAACGGCTTCACGTACTAGGGCTGCTTCTGTAGTAAGGCCAAAATGGTCAAGCAACATGGCAGCAGAAAGAATTGAACCAAGCGGGTTAGCAATGTCCTTACCGGTTGCCTGTGGATATGATCCATGAATAGGTTCGAACAATGCGGCGCCTGTACCAATTGATGCCGATGGCAGCAATCCAAGTGAACCGGTGATCACACTGGCTTCATCACTGATAATATCGCCAAACATATTTTCTGTAAGAACTACATCAAACTGTTTAGGATTCAGGATGATCTGCATGGCAGCATTATCAACAAATAAAAAGTCAACAGCAACATCTGAATATGATGGAGCCATATCCTGTACAACCTTGCGCCAGAGTCTTGAAGTTTCGAGTACGTTGGCTTTATCTACAAGCGTAAGTTTCTTTCTTCTTTTCTGCGCATGTTGAAATGCAAGGTGTGCTACTCTTTCGATCTCCTCTTTTGTATAGGTGCAATCATCTGTTGCAACAGTCTTCTCTTCGTTGATGGTTTTGTTACCAAAGTAGATACCACCGGTAAGCTCACGATAGATCACAAAGTCAACACCCTCGATGTTCTTTGTTTTCAATGGTGAAAGGTGATGCAAAGCTGAGTATGTATTAACTGGACGGATATTCGCAAACAGCTGAAGTGATTTGCGGAGCTTAAGCAAACCCTGTTCAGGACGAACTTTTGCAGACGGATCATTGTCATATTTCGGATGACCGATGGCACCGAACAGGATTGCATCACTGTTAAGTGCTGCCTCAATTGTTTCATCAGGAAGCGGGTTGCCTGTTTTATCAATTGCATCTGCACCCATCAGGCAGTATTGGTAATTGAAAGTGTGACCAAATTGTTCAGCAACCGAATTCAGCACACGTATTGCCTGTCGCGTGACTTCAGGTCCTATTCCATCGCCTTCAATAACTACAATCTGCTTGTTCATAATAATTGTTTTTCGTTCTGTTGTTTTGCTTAAGGGTTGTATTAATTATTTTTCTGTGATCTGTTCTATTTCTTCTTTTGCTGCATTCGTCTGATTCTGTTCAAACGCGATGATAGCGTCCTTGTTACTCAGCAGATAATCAATGTCATCATAACCATTCAGAAGACAGGTCTTCTTATAATTGTTGATGAAAAAACTTTCCTGCTGACCGGTTGCATCAATGGTGATTGTCTGATCTTCCAGGCTAACATTGATAGTTGCTTTATGATCATTTTTTACTGCAGCGAATATTGCTGCAAGAAATTCTTCTGAAACCTGAACAGGTAACAGGAAGTTATTCAGCGCATTGCTTTTAAAGATATCTGCAAAGAAGCTGCTTACCACTACATCAAACCCATAGTCTTTAATGGCCCATGCAGCGTGCTCACGGCTTGAACCGGAACCGAAGTTTTTGCCGGCAACGAGGATCTTGCCACTGTACGTAGGATCGTTGAGTATAAAATCTTTCTTGGGTTCGTTATTGTTATCATAGCGCCAGTCACGGAACAGGTTGTCACCAAATCCATCCCGACTGGTTGCTTTTAAGAAGCGTGCAGGAATGATCTGATCAGTATCCACGTTCTCGATCTCTACCGGAACTACAGTTGAATGAATTATGTTTATGCTCTTGCCCATGTTATTATCTTTTAATTATTCAGCACCCAGGTAATCCCTGATATCGCTAACTTTTCCGGTGATTGCTGCAGCGGCCGCTGTGAGCGGGCTTGCAAGCAATGTTCTGGCGTTTGGTCCCTGGCGTCCCTCAAAGTTTCTGTTGGAAGTTGAGATACAATATTTGCCTGCGGGAATTTTGTCTTCATTCATACCAAGACATGCGGAACATCCCGGCTGACGAAGTTTAAAACCAGCTTCTTCCATGATCTTGTCAAGACCTTCTTCAATGGCTTGCTTTTCAACCTGCTTACTTCCGGGCACAACCCATACCTCAACACCATCTGCCTTGTGCTTACCTTTTACAAAAGAGGCGACAAGACGCAGATCTTCGATACGTGCATTCGTACAGCTGCCGATAAAAACGTAATCTATTTTCTGACCCTTGATAGCATTACCCGGCTGAAGCCCCATATAGTTGAGCGATTTCAGGAAGGATGGCTTCTCAGATTCTTCAATCTCATTTTCTGCAGGAATATGACCGCTTACTTTCATACCCATACCCGGGTTTGTACCATAAGTGATCATTGGTTCGATATCAGATGCCCTGATGTTGATCTCCTGGTCAAATTTTGAATCAGCATCAGAATAGAGTTCCTGCCATTGCTTCATCTTGACATCCCACTGCGGATTGTCACCAACTGACGAAGGAGCGAACAAACGCCCCTTCATATAATCGTAGGTAATTTCATCCGGTGCGATCATACCACAACGTGCACCCATTTCGATACTCATGTTACAAATGGTCATGCGGGCTTCCATAGAAAGACTACGGATAGCAGAACCTGCAAACTCAACCGCATAACCGGTTGCACCACTTGCAGAGATCAATGAGATTATATAAAGAACAATATCCTTTGAAACAACACCGTTGTTGAGCTCACCATCCACATTGATACGCATCAGTTTTGGCTTGCTTTGCAACAAACATTGCGTCGCCATCACCATTTCTACTTCACTGGTACCAATACCAAAAGCAATGGAACCAAATGCACCATGTGTGCTTGTATGACTGTCGCCACAAACAATGGTCATACCCGGTTGTGTAACACCAAGCTCTGGTCCTATAATATGCACGATACCCTGGAACGGATGTCCAAGGCCGTACAATTCAATATCATGATTCTTGCAATTCTCAATCAATGAGTTTACCTGCTTGCGCGATAATTCATCCTTGATAGGTAAATGCTGATTCTCTGTAGGAACGTTGTGATCAGCGGTTGCAACAATCTGTTGCGGCCTGAAAACCTTAAGCCCACGATTCTCCAGACCTTTGAAAGCCTGCGGGGAGGTTACTTCGTGAATAAGATGTTTATCGATATACAAAACACTCGGACCATCAGGAATTGATTGTACAACATGTTTGTCCCAGATCTTATCAAATAATGTTTTTCCCATGCGTTATAATTAAGCGGATATTGATTCTGTTTGGTGTGCTGAAGCCATTTCTTTCAGATCCTCGTCTTCTACTTCTTTTTTGCTATCCGCTACCTTGAGGAACTCTGGATACAAAACATCGATATCGTTACGTGTGAATGAGAAACCCAGTACATGAAAACGGTGTGCAAGAGCTGAACGTCCGCTGCGTGCAGTAAGAACGATCTTTGACCCTGCTGCACCCACTTCATCAGGATTGATGATCTCGTAAGTTGTTGCATCTTTTAAGAACCCATCCTGGTGAATACCTGAACTATGGGAGAATGCATTTGCACCAACGATCGCTTTGTTTGGCTGAACCTGCATACGCATGACATCAGAAACCAGGCGGCTCATCGGGTTCAGCTTCTTTGCATTTACATCTGTGTAAAGACCAAGTGTCTGGTGTTGTTTGATCACCATTACTACTTCTTCAAGAGCGGTATTACCTGCTCTTTCTCCAAGACCATTGATGGTACACTCGATCTGTCTTGCGCCGGCCATTGCACCCGCAATTGAATTTGCAGTGGCAAGACCAAGATCATTATGGCAATGACAGCTGAGTACAGCTTTATCGATATTCCTGACGTTGTTTCTCAGGAAAGCGATCTTTTCACCGTATTGGTGAGGCAGGCAATAGCCTGTTGTATCAGGTATATTTACCGTAGTTGCTCCTGCTTCGATAACGGCCTCAACAACCTGGGCGAGATAAACGTTATCAGTACGGCCGGCGTCCTCTGCGAAAAACTCAACGTCATCGGTGAAGTTCCTGGCCCACTTAACGCATTGGATCGCTCTTTTGAGAATCTCTTCGCGGGTTGAATTGAACTTGGCTTTGATATGGAAATCGGAGGTTCCGATACCAGTATGAATTCTTGGTCTTACGGCATGTTTAAGCGCATCGCCGGCAACCTCGATATCTTTCTGAACCGCGCGGGTAAGACCACAAACGGTTGCATTTTTGATCACTCTGGCAATTTCGCTAACTGATTGAAAATCACCGGGTGAAGAGATTGGAAAACCTGCTTCAATAATGTCAACTCCAAGATCTTCAAGAGCAAGGGCTAACTCGATTTTCTCTTTCGTATTGAGCTTACAACCCGGCACTTGTTCGCCGTCTCGGAGCGTGGTATCGAATATGAAAATTTTCTGATCGGCCATAAAAAAAGGAATTGAAATTTTGTCTATAAAAAGCGGTCGGTTGTTTATGTTTGTAAGGGAATCAACGACTTACGAACCAACATCTTTCCGAAATTACCCTGAATAACAGCCAAAATCAAACCAAAATAAGGGTTACATTACAGGGTTTAAAGATATTGGACCACGCTGAAACTCACTCTGGTAGAGGATTTTAATGATTTTTATATACGATGCCCAACAGATCAACAGACTCGCTGTTTCAACTTGTAAAGTCCCTGGAAAAGTCCGAAAAACGCAATTTCAAGCTTTACGTGAACCGTCACTCCTCGGGTGAGGACCTGAAGATCGTGCAACTGTTTGATGCTCTGGACAAGATGGATGATTACGACGAGGCCACCCTCCTGCTGCGGAACAAGACCATCAAAAAGCAGCAGCTTTCTAATATGAAGGCTCATCTGTACAAACAGATCCTGGGGAGTCTGAGACTGATAAAACAGGAGGATAACGTTGATCTTCAATTACATGAGCAAATGGATCATGCCCGGATATTGTACAATAAAGGGCTTTATCACCAGAGTCTGAAGGTGCTGGACCGGATGAAGGAATTCGCCCGTAGTCATAACCAGCTCACCTATCTGCAACAGGTGCTGTTTTTTGAAAAAAAGATCGAAGCACTACATATAACCCGGAGTATGCAGGACCGCGCTGATCAGCTGACTGCCCTTTCTGACGAAGTGAGCAGCCGGCTTGCCATGGTCACC
This sequence comes from Flavitalea sp., assembly GCA_040508255.1. Classification (GTDB taxonomy): domain Bacteria; phylum Bacteroidota; class Bacteroidia; order Chitinophagales; family Chitinophagaceae; genus DATHKG01. The sequence continues at coordinate 6,427 of JBEVNF010000431.1, read as the reverse complement.
CAGTTATCGAGTCTTTCACTTCAGCTTTATAGCTGGTACATCAGGAATGGTCTTGCAAGAAATGATAAAGATGTGCAGGCTATACAGGCTTTCTTCGATGCCAGGCTGCCTTCCAATGTTTCTGCTGCCAAAGGGTTTTATGAGAAGCTGTATTTATACCAGAGTTATTGCTGGTATGCGTTTATCAGGCAGGACTTTCTTTTGTATTATCGTTACGTGAGTAAGTGGGTTGAGCTATTTGAAAAGGAACCGTTTATGAAGGATGTGGAGACGGCTCACTTTATCAAGGGTATGCACAACCTGTTGAGTGCACACTTTGATCTGAAGAACTATAAGAAGTTCAATGAAGAACTTGCAAAGTTTGAAAGCTTTTCACAGTCTGAGATTGTAAAGCATAACTACAACAACGAGATCCAGACTTTCGTATACCTGCATATTGCCAAGCTGAACAAACACTTTATGGAAGGAACCTTTAGCGAAGGTGTTAAGCTTGTGCCATACATCACCTCAAAGCTGGAAGAATACAAATTATATCTGGACAGACATCGTGTGCTTGTGTTTTACTACAAGATCGCATCCTTGTATTTCGGAAGCGGTGATTATGAAAACACTGTTGATTATCTCAACAAGATCATTAACTGGAAAGTTGATCTGCGCACGGATCTGCAATGCTACGCGCGACTATTGCATCTGATCGCTCACTACGAACTTGGCAATTTTGAATTACTTGAGTATCTCTTCAAATCTGTTTACCGATTCATGGCCAAGATGGAAAATCTGAGTCTGGTGGAAGAAGAGATCTTTAAATTCTTACGCAGAAGTTTTGGATTGAGTCCACGCAAACTTAAACCTGAATTTGAAAAATTGCTTACCCGGTTAAAGCAACAGGAGAAGTCAAAATATGAGACAAGGGCCTTCGCATATCTTGATATTATCAGTTGGCTTGAAAGTAAAATAGACACTGTTCCGGTACAGGATGTGATCAGAAGAAAATACCTGGCAGAAGTAAAGAGGGCTTAGAAAACATGCGATATTCAAGACATATTTCACTCAGGGATTTTGGAGCAGCAGCGCAGGACAAGCTGTTATCTGCCTCTATACTCGTTATCGGTGCCGGTGGCCTGAGCAGCCCTGCATTGCTATACCTTGCTGCAGCAGGCGTTGGAAAGATCGGAATTATAGACAACGATACGATTGATCTTTCAAATCTTCAACGCCAGGTACTTTATAATACCAATGATGTTGGTGCTTACAAAGCATCCACGGCTGAACAAAAACTGAATGATATAAATCCGGAGATCAGTATCATCACCTACAAGGAGCGATTAAATTCTTTCAACGCAATAAACATCATCGGCAACTATGATCTTGTTCTTGATGGATCTGACAATTTTCCGACACGTTATCTGGTGAATGATGCCTGTGTGCTGATGGAGAAACCATTTATCTATGGTTCAGTATTTCGCTACGAAGGGGAAGTTGCAGTATTTAATTACAACAATGGCCCGGACTATCGGGATCTTGTGCCTACTCCTCCTCCACCCGGAACTGTTCCCGATTGCAGCGAAGCCGGCGTTCTTGGTGTTGTGACCGGAATTATCGGGACCATGCAGGCGCTCGAAGCAATCAAGATCATAACCGGAGTTGGTGAAGTGTTAAGCGGAAAAATCCTTCACTACAATGCTTTAAATGCGCAATCTCAGACCTATACATTGAAACACCGAAAGGATCGTCCGGAGATTACTTCACTTATCGATTATGAAAGTTTCTGTAATCCGGGAATTAAAACAATCTCATTATCTGAATACCGCGCATTGATACTATCACCTGGCTCTTATGAACTGATTGATGTACGTGAACAATCTGAATATGATGATTTCAATATCGGGGGAAGATTGATCCCTGCGGCAAACCTGGCCGGAACCTTACAAACACTTGATAAAAGCAAAAGGTTTTATGTTCACTGCGCAAGTGGCGCAAGAGCATTGAAGGCCGTAACAATGATGAAAGAAAATGGATTTGCAGCGATCAGGGTTTTGCTTTAAAAGAAAAAACAACCAAAACTGGTTGCTTTTTCAACTTATGTTATTCCCATCCGCCGCCAAGCGACCGGTAAAGATCGATCCTCGTTAAATATTGCTGCTTCTGAATATGATTCAATTCTATCTCTGCCTCAAGCAAAACTTTCTGTGCGCTGATGATCTCAAGATACGAAGCACGACCACCTACATAAAGATCCCGCGAAACAGTTACCGCAGATCTTAACGATTCAACTTCCTGTTGTTTGTAGGTATAGGCGTGGTTAAGGTTTTCAATCCCCGTCATATTTGTTACAACTTCCGAATATGCATTCAGCACTGTTTTGCGGTACTGCTGATATGCCTCCTTGTTATCCGCGATGGAGATCAGATGGGCCGCCCTGATCTGTTTTGAATTGAACAACGGCGCCATCAACCCACCAGCAATTCCATAAGCAAAAGAAGCACCATTAAAAAGAAAGGAAGGATTGAAAGTGTTGAGACCAGCAAAAGGAGTAAGCTTCAATGAAGGGTAGAAGGCTGCTCTTGCGGCAGCAACATCAGCTCTTGCGGCGGCTAATTCAAACTCTGCTTCGCGGATATCAGGACGACGAACCAGCAGATCAGCAGCCTTTCCTGTCGCAATCTGCTGCTTATAATCTTTTACAGGTTGAAGACTGTCACGCGACACAGATTGGGGAAATCTTCCAAGAAATGTGTTCAGGTTATTTTCGATCTGAACTATTTCCTGGCGCACACGGTATTGGGCAGCTTTTGTAAAAAGCAATTGCGCATTGAATTGCTGAACCGCGAGTTCGGTTGCAAGGCCGGCCTCTTTCTGGATCTTAACGATTTCCAGTGCTTCTTCCTGTAGTTTGATATTTCTTTTGATAATGTTAGATTCGTTATCAAGCGCTGAAAGGTTATAATACAACCCAGACACCTGTGCAACGAGTAAAGTCTTCAGGAACTGCGCGCCTTTCTGTTCTTTAATATATCGTGCGAGCGCAGCTTTCTTCCTGTTCTTTAGTTTACCCCAAAGATCAATTTCCCATGAAGTTCTTAACCCTATCCAGAAATCAGGCGTTGGATTTGGAACGATCTGATCTTTGTTCACATTTGGTGAAAGATTCATGTCATAGTTACCTACACCATTCATTGTATAGTCTCCATACTTCTCTATTCCTGCAGCAGCGATACCGTCCACTGTCGGAAAAAAAGCATTTCTGCTTACCATCAACGCTGCATTGGCCTTCTCAATCCGCTGAACGGCTGATAACAGATCGGGGTTATTCCTGATCGCCGTATCAATAAGAGCTTTCAGTTTAGCATCTGAAAAATATTGTTGCCATTTAATACCCGCGATACCAACTGAATCAGTTGTTTCCGAGACGATGCTATCATTTGAACGATATGTTACAGGAACCTCCATTGAAGCGGGGATCACCGGTTTTGCAATTTTACAACCTGTGATAAATGCTCCCGCTAAAACTACTGTTGCCAGCTTAATATATTGTGTATGTTTTCTCACCTTTGATTTTTTCCAATTGAATGAAATAGGGATTGGCTGATAATTTAATGAGCAGGATCTCCAGCAACAACTGCTTCTTCTTTTGCCGGAACAGGTTTTGATTTTGAACCCCATTCAGAAAGTGAAGCAAACACCACATAGAGACCCGGAATAAGAATCACACCGAACAATGTTCCCGTGAGCATACCACCTGCAGCGGCTGTACCAATCGATCTGTTACCCATTGCACCGGCACCCGAAGCAATACACAAAGGGATCAGACCCGCTATGAATGCAAACGAAGTCATTAGGATAGGACGTAATCTTGAGAACGCACCAGCAAGCGCGGCATCGATGATTGACAAGCCCTGGCGACGACGCTGAATAGCAAACTCAACGATCAGTATCGCATTCTTACCAAGCAATCCGATCAGCATAACCAATGCAACCTGCGCGTAAATATTGTTTTCAAGCCCGGCGAGTTTTAGACAAAGAAACGCACCAAATACACCCGTGGGCAAGGAAAGAATAACCGGCAATGGCAACAGGAAGCTTTCATACTGCGCACAAAGCAACAGATAAACGAAGAGCAGCGACAACATAAAGATGTAAATTGCCTGGTCACCGGAAAGCACCTGCTCACGTGTCATACCTGACCATTCAAAATCATATCCGCGTGGAAGTTTTTCCTGTGCAGTTGTTGTGATTGCGTTAATGGCATCACCAGTACTGTAACCAGGCTTTGCATCACCTGTAATCAATGCAGATGGATACATATTGTAGCGTGTGATCTGTTCGGGACCAAACACACGTTCAAGTTTTACAAACGTTGAATAAGGAACCATCTCACCTCTTGTATTTTTCACATGGAGATTCAAAAGATCTTCAGGTTTTGCACGATACTCAGGATATGCCTGCAACATTACTTTGTACATCTGACCGAAGCGGATAAAGTTTGTGGCATAATAGCTACCAACAAGTGTCTGCAACGTACTCATCGCATTGTCGACTGATACTCCTTTCTTCGCAGCCATATCCTGGTCAACATGAATCACATATTGAGGGAAGCTTGGATCAAAGTTGGTAAATGCAGATCCGATCTCATTTGTATTTCGCAGATCTGAAATGAACGCATTCGTTGTTACAGCTGTCTGATTGATATCATTACTTCTGTTCTTGTCGAGCAAACGCATTTCAAAACCACTCGCATTACCAAAACCCGGCACCGTTGGTGGCGGGAAGAATTCGATTTTTGCATCGGCTATCCCCCTTGTTGCTTTTGAAAGCGAATCAATAAGTCCTGTAACAGAGATCTTTCTTTTATCCCATGGTGCCATATTGATCATCACCATTCCGTAGGATGCACCAGAAACCTCACTCACAATACTATAACCTGCCAGTGTACTCACATTCTCAACAGAACCGAATTTCCGTGCAATTGCATCCACCTGGTCGAGCACCTGTTCTGTACGTTCAAGCGTTGAACCCGGAGGGGTGATAATATCAGCATATACGAGACCCTGATCTTCACCCGGAATAAAGCCCGAAGGCAACAGTTTGCCTGCACCCCATGTTGCCACACAGAATGCTACAAGTAAACCAAGAGTAACAAGTTTGCGTCTTGCAAAAAAGCCGGTAAGTTTCAGATATTTGTTTGCTGTTGAATCATATCCTTTGTTGAAGCCCTTATAGAAGCGCTGCATTAATCCTTTCTTATTCGGATCACTGTGTTTTAACATGATCGCACATAACGCAGGGGTGAGTGTTAATGCGTTGATACCGGAGATCACGATCGCTACCGCAAGTGTTAGTGAGAATTGCCTGTAGAATACACCCACCGGACCTGACAGAAATGCCACGGGGATAAAAACCGCAGACATTACAAGCGTGATCACGATCAAAGCACCCGTGATCTCTTTCATTGCGGCAATAGTTGCCTCCATCGGAGGCAGATGTTCTTCAGACATCTTTACGTGTACCGCCTCCACCACAACGATCGCGTTATCTACAACGATACCGATCGCAAGTACGAGCGCAAATAATGTAAGAAGGTTGATCGAGAAGTCCATCGCCAGCATAAATGCCAGCGTACCGATCAAAGCCACCGGAACTGCAAGGGCCGGGATAAGGGTAGATCTGAAATCCTGGAGGAAAATAAACACAACTACAAACACCAGCAGGAACGCCTCGATAAGCGTTTTGATCACCTCATGAATAGATGCATCAAGAAAGCGGGATACATCATATGCATAGTTATATTTCATGCCGGGACTGAAAGTGGTCTCTTCCAGTTCCACCATTTTTGCTTTGATCTGGTTAATTACATCCTGTGCATTTGAACCCGGACGTTGTTTGATCATGATTGATGCAGATGGACGACCATCTGTTTTCGATGTCATATCATAACTAAAAGTGCCGAACTCAACGTCAGCGATATCTTTTAATCTCAGGATTGATCCATCGGCATCTGCCCTGAGTACAACATTTTCATATTCTTCCGGTGTACTGAACTTGCCTGTGTATCTGAGTACATACTGATTGGATGCTTTGTCCTTGCCACTGTTTTCACCGGCAACACCGGGAGCGGCCTCGATATTCTGCTGACGCAACATATCAATCAACTCGGTTGTTGAGATATTATTCGATAGCATACGGTCAGGCTTCAGCCACACACGCATCGCATAATCACGAGCACCCATGATGTCAACAAGACCAACACCATCGATACGTTTGAGTTCCTGCAGGATATTGATATCAGCAAAATTGTAAATAAACTCTTCGTTTACATTCGGATCTTCAGAAAACACGTTGAGGTATAACAGCATACTGTTCACCTCTTTTTCGGCAGACACACCTGCCTTGATCACTTCTTCAGGCAATTCATCAAGCACTGTCGTTA
>JBEVNF010000416.1:0-7620 GCA_040508255.1 Flavitalea sp. | reverse complement strand
TTATAGCCTTCTTCTGCGCGGATACCGTTATCGCCTGTGCAATTAACAGCGATAACAAGAACGATTTCGTAATTCGCATATTCTTGTATGTTAGTTTGATTGAATTTTCGCCGGAGTGCGATGGCAGACAAACAGATCCCTAATATACGTTCGTTGACGCAGAATCTGTCACGAGACTCAGCTGATATTTTGTACTTCTGCCCCCGCCTTCTCCATCGGGAATAAAAGCACCGCGCGCCAGCAGTTCCTGCAAATCCCTTGTAGCGGTGGCTTTTGAGGTCTTTGCGATCACCATATATTTTTTTGCGCTCATACCGCCCTGGAATCCGGCCGGACCCTCTTCCATCATTCTTTTCACAACAACCATTTGCCTTTCGTTCAACTGATCACGATACCTGTCGAAAAATTTTACTTTACGAAGCGTAAAGTCTATCTGTTTTTCAGCCTGGTATTGTGCGGAGAGTGTTGTCTTCACAAAGTATCCGATCCATTCAGAGATCTCGTCTGATTTTTGCGCATACTCGAGCGCGTTATAATAGGCTTTCTTTTCAGCTTCGATGGTTCTGCTGAGACTTAACAGCACTGGTCTCCCAAGACCCTGTGACAATGCCTTTTCAGCAATCGCACGTCCGATACGGCCATTACCATCTTCAAAGGGATGTATGGTTTCGAAGTAGAGATGAGCGATGGCAGCTCTTATGGGTGGTTGCTTTATTTCAGCATTCCCACCGGGAGCAGACTCATTGAACCACCTGATATATTGTTCCATCGCCGCAGGTACCTGCTCCGATGGCGGTGCTTCGTAGTGTACAGTTGGATTCGAAACAGATCCCGAAATCACCTGCATGGGTTCATGATGCGTTCGCCATGCTCCTGCATTAATACGTTTGCTTCCTGACATCAGCATACGGTGCCATTCAAACAACTTTGCTTCAGTGAGTGGTTCCGAATAAGTGCTCCTTACATCGATCATTAACTCTGCAATGCCATTTGCTTTTTTGTCGGCAACAGGATCGGGTTCGCTGTTCAGACCGAGGTTGTTGCGGATGGATGACATCACATCTCTCCGGCTGAGATACTCGCCCTCTATTTCTGATGTTTTGATGGCTTCGGAAACCATCATGTCTATAACGGCTTCAGTTTGGCTGGTTTCCGGGAGAGATTTGAGGATGCCTGTGACCTCGCCGGTTGTGCGGGCAAAAGAAAGCAGGCTATCTTCCACATCTTCAGTGGAATAGACAAAGTTGGGCCACCATTTCTTTTGCCAGATATATGTTGCCATGAGCCGATTATCGATATTATTCGGCTCAAATATAAGAAAAATATGAGCCGAATAGCAGACTCATTCGGCTCATGTTGAAAATAGTTCTTTAGACCGCAGTGGAATTGGGAGCGACCGATCCCACATAACCATGTTGCGCACGCTGGGGAGCGCGGTTCACATAGAACGACTGATCTTCCGGTGCCCAGGTGCCCAGCCCGTCAACATACCTGTTGAACATACAGAATGCAGCAGCGATCAATACCGTATCGTGGATTTCTTTATCTGTCGCGCCTATGCTTTTTGCTGTTTCAATCTGAATCGATGAAACATGTTTGCCGCCTTTCTGAACCGAACCGGCAATAGAAAGCAAAGCCTTCATCTTATCAGAAAGATCAGAATTTGACGGGTCCGCCTTGTATGCACGGATCTGATTTACATCGCATTCAAGATAATGTCCGGCCATCGCGCCATGTACGCTTTGACAAAACAGGCAATCGTTGAGATAAGAAACATAGGTTCCTATCAGTTCGCGTTCCCCTTTTGAAAGCGAGTTGTTTTCGTTGCGGAGTAAGATCTCAGCAAGCTCATTCATTGGCTTTGCTGTTTCGGGGCTGTAGGCCATCGGGCCGCGGATACCCGGTTCATTACTGTTAAGTTCGATATGTGCCATAAAAGAATTTATTGAGCCATTGCTGGCTGTGGTACTGAATAGCCCTTCTCTGCAAGGCGTTTGCCCATTTCAACATAATCTTCCCTGTTCGGAGGGGTAAGACTTGCAAGTCCATCCACATACCTGTTATACATTGAAAATGTTGCTGCGATAAGAACGGTATCATGAATGTCAAGATCATTTGCCCCAACAGCGCGTGCAGCATCGATATCTTCCTGCTTCACTTCTTTACCAAGTATCTGAACCTTGCCTGCGATGTTGAGCAGTGCTTTCATCTTATCGCTGATATCCGCAGATTGATAATCGTTCAGAACATCATCCATAAGTTGTTCATCTTTTCCAAGTAAAGCTCTTGCTGCTGCTGCATGACTGCTCATACAGAACTTACACTCGTTACGTGATGAAACATAGGTTGCGATGATCTCACGTTCTGCTTCTGTTAACGGAGAAGGACCGCGCAAAAGAACCTGTGCAAGTTCATAAAGATATTTGCCTGTTTCAGGACGAAACATTACGAGACTGCGGATACCGGGAACACCTTCCGGAACATTGATATAGGCCATGATTTTGAGTTTTAATATTTTGAAAGATCAGATCCTGCCTGGCTTTACAAAAAGCACAACCAGCAAGCCACAGATAAAGATCATTGAGAAAATAAGCAGGGCATTGCCATAGCCACCCATGATGCTCACAAGCACACCAACAAATAGTACTCCCAACCCCGTGAAAACCCTGCCGATATTCAATGAAAAACCGGTAGCTGTTGCACGGATCTGTGTTGGAAATAATTGTGGAATATAACTTGACATGATGCCCATGTTCAAGCCAAAGAATATAGACAGCACACCGATCTCAATATAGATAACTGATGAGAATGTTGTATTGCTTTTGAATAATACAAACGATAACAATGCACAGATCCCAAAACTGATGGTCATCGACCGATAGATGCCCATTGCCTTAACAATCCATCCTGAAAAGAATCCCCCTGCAAGCCCGCCCATACCAAGCAACATCATGGATGTTGCACGTTGTTTTTGGGCGTCAGCTTCCGTTATCAGGCTTTGAATCCAGGTTGGCAACCAGGAGAATATTGCCCAGAGACTGATCAGCATTGTGCCATAGATCAGCGAACTTGAAATAAGATCTTTCCTGTGCGTTGTTGAAAAGAGCGTTTTAATAGCGCCTTGTTTTGATTCGGTAAGTTTTCTGTCCTCAAGCCATGTTTCAGATTCTTTGATCACGAAAGCACCAATCACTGCCAGTGATAAAGGAATGATGCCTACAAGAAATCCTTCTCGCCATGAACTCACCATGTAGTTAATTGCGCCGGCAGAAATGATACCAACAGGAAATGCAATTGAAAGAATTCCTATTACGATGGCTCTTGACTTCTGCGGCCATACTTCACTTGCAAGTGTATAGGAAGCAATGGCTACACCACCAACTCCAAAGCCACTCAACAAACGACAGATCATTACACCATACCAGCTGTTCATTAAACCAGTGAGGATCGTAAAGAGTCCATAACAACTGATTGCAAACAACAGGGATTTTTTTCTGCCCAGTCTGTCGCCGATCAACCCCCAGGTGAAACCTCCAATGGCCCAGCCAAAGATGAACAGGGAGTTGATATAAGCACTGATCTTATTCAGTTCGGTAGATTGATCTCCGATTAATTCACGCACCACCACCGGCAGGTATACTGACATCAGTGTGGACACCGTGCCTCCGAGAACACTGCAGATAAAGCAGATAGTGAATAGTGTACCGAGATAAAGTTTTGATTGTTTCATGATTGTTTATTTCAAAAGATCCTCGATAGTTACTGATACATAATAGATGGCTCCGATTGCAGGTGAACCCCATGCCGTTGAAACTTTGTTGTTCAGGATATTGCTGCCCCCGATCTTGATCATTGAGTGGATCGATGGTATTTTTTTATTGATCTGAACATCAACAAATGAATATGCTTTCACCGGACCTGGTCTCATACCTGTGAACGGACCGTACCACTGAAACGCGTCCTGCCAGTGCCAGTTGAGGTTAAAACCATAATTCCTATAAACATTGGTATTACCGAATGTCAGATTCGTACTCCATTTTGGTGTATTGAAAGGAGCAACCTTTGTTGCATCGGCTTTACCAAGAATAAATGCTGACCAGGTTGCGTTACCACCAATTGTGTATCCACCTTCAGCATTGTAGGTAAGACCAAGTGTTGCGCCTTGTGCAGATGCTTTATCTGCAGCGTTTGTGTAAAGCTGGAAGTTCTGGGAACCACCATTCAAAAGATCCGCGGCAGCAGCAGAATTAACTCCGCCTTCAGACATTACAGGATTTGTTGGTCTTGCAACAACAGCGTTCAGAATGAAGTTTGTATAACGGCTGTAGTAATAGTTTACATCAACAAAAAGCCTGTTTCCGATCATTGCTTTGTAGCCTACCTCGAATGCATTTTGTTTTTCCGGCTGAATATATGCGTAGTCGGATTTTACAAGAAGATTTTTTGTTGACCCGATCGCCTCCGACTGACTTTGTCCGCCGGCAACAGCGGCCGCATAAGCACCAGAGAACTGACCAACTGAAGCTGCAGTGAAAGAATTTTCATACACATTCATTCCGATACTGTTGTTTGGCACACCACCAAGAATAGTGATAGGTCCTGCATTCAGTTTGATATACTGATCGATCGGTGTTGGGTTCCTGAAACCGGTTTGAAATGATGCCCTGATAAAATGTTTAGGAGCTACAGCATAAACACCAGAGAAACGGGGAGTGAAACTTCCCTTGAAGTTTTCATTCTTATCATAACGAAGTGAAACAGTAAGCTTCAGTTTTTCATCAAACAATTTTTTACCAGCCTGGATAAATGCACCATATTCTTTGATGGTTATCTTTTTGTCTTTATCATCGATCAGCGTACCATTTGTATGCATGTCGTAATAACGGAAGCTTGCGCCTGCAAGAAGATCTATAACCTTTATTGTTGAGAACTCGTATTGCCCATCTGCGTGATAGAACTTGTTATGACTGAAGATGCCGGCGCCTTGTGTGCCATATTGCTTTGTGATCGCATCTTTTGCTGCAAGAAAGGCTTCAGAGCCTGGTACTAATCTGCCATCATCAGCAAAAGTTCTTGCTGCAGTATGATTCGCCGCTGTAACACCATTGATACCTCCATTGTAAGCCGCAGCATACCTGTTGAACCAGGTAGCATCAGCCTGGTTTGGAGCAACAACGTTTCCATCTGGACCTTTAACCCAGTAACGGTTCATGAACTGACCAAGTGTTCTTGTATTATAACCATTGTCGCAACGTTCTGCAGAACTGTATACCCTGATAAAAGAGTTGTTGCTTCTGAGTTCGAGACGATGTGTTGAAAGAAGGAATCCGTTGATGTTCATTCTCGCGCTGCTTGTAAAACCTGCAAGCGCCTGTGAACGATTGTACTGGTAGATCAGTCTTAGATTATTGTTGAATTTATAATGAAGTGATCCGTTTGTTTTAAAACTATAGGTATCGTAATTCATCAGGTCTTTTTCTTCGTAACCTGTTCTTGAAACAAGCCCGATACCAGGCAGTGTTCTTGAAACCTCATCACCATACAGATTCAGACCATCACGACCGGGATTGTTTGGTCCCCTGTTGGCTGGTGGCGTACCTGCGCTGATGTCTGTATAGTTGTTTGCATACCAGTCGAGCCCTTTAAAGTAACCGACATTGATCTTGAATGCGAATTTATCATTGAACGCTTTTGCAAAACGAACAGAGATGTCATTCACTCCATGTGGTCTTGCAAAGTCTTCGTTCACATGGTTCACACCAAGTTTGTATTGAACTGAAAGACCCTGATATTTGAAAGGGTCTTTTGTCTGGATACTCAACATGCCATTGAATGCGGCAGGTCCATACAACGCAGAAGCCGCGCCTGGTATAAGTTCTGTGCTTTCAACATCAAGGTCGGAAACACCGAAGAGGTTACCCATCGGGAAGTTAAGACCGGGAGGCTGGTTATCGATACCATCAATAAGTTGAAGGAAACGTGCGTTTGAGGTTCCGTTGAAGCCTCTTGTGTTTACAGTTTTCATACCAAGGCCAACTGAATACATTTCCATTCCTTTAAGTCCCTGGAGGCTTTCATAAAAGCTCATGGTTGGTGTTTCCTTCACCGCTGTAAGATTCATCTTTTCGATGCTTACCGGGGATTGAAGAATGCTTTCCCTTACTCTTGAAGCAGAAAGCACAACCTCATTGAGCGCTGACTTTTGTTCAAGCGAAACGTTTACTTCTTCTGATGCACTGTTTACTGTCACTTCTTTTTCAGCATGACTTGCTGACGAGATCACTAGTGTGATCGGGAATTTCAGTTTGCCGGTTTCGAATACAAACCGGCCTTTTTCATTCGAAACTGTTCCCGTTGATTTTCCTTTGGCTGTTATGGTAGCGCTGCTGACGGGTTCTTTGTTTGTAGCATCTGTTACTGTACCGGAGATTTTGCCTGGCTGAGCCATGGCAATAAAACAGAGGTTCAACGCTATAAGCAGCGTAGAAATATATTTCATGTAAGAGTGTTTTGGTTGTTAGGAGTTAGTTACTTCTGGTTTTGGAAAGCCCTGTGGTGGCCGAACATAGCCTGTTGTTGCAAGTCTTTCAGCAAGCATATCAAAATAATCATTGCTTGCCGGAAGAGAAGTTCCAAGGCCATCAACGTACCTGTTGTACAGGCAGAACAATGCGGCAATCAGTACCGTGTCGTGAATTTCGACATCGGTGGCTCCGAGTTGTTTTGCATGTTCAATCGCTTCTGGTGTTACGCTGCGTCCATTTTCTCTTGCCTGCAGGGCGATAGTGATCAGCGCCCTGATCTTTGGTGTTATTGGTGCAGTATCAGGATCGCTGAGTATCGCTTTGGTTGTAAATGTTTCGCCAAGCAGTCTGTTCGCTGCATATGCGTGCGCTGTAGTGCAAAATTTACATTCGTTACCGCCGGATACTGCCGTTGCGATCAGTTCACGCTCTGCCGGTGTAAGCGAGTTCTCACCTCTTAATATGAATTGCGTTAGTTCGCGTATTGGTTTAGCCGTGTCTTGCCGGAACTCAAGCAGACCGGTGATACCAGGAAGATGTTCCTGGACAGGTATGTATGCCATGATGGGGATTGTTGAGAATGATTAAATAGATGATATTTCAGCTATTCAATCGTGGCGGTTTGCCGTTGGTTTCAACAAATGAGTCTGGGAGGGTGGCAGAGATAGATGCATAGGCCGTTTCAGCAATTCTTGAAGGCGGAGTGAATGCAAAAGCATGATGTTGTTCCTGAAATTGGTTGAACGAAGCGGATTTTTTTACCTGGCTATCGTTCTTGTGAGTGGCATCAAAATCGTTGGCGCTGGCGGCATAAGTTCCCGCAGCATCAAGAAGCTGATCTTTTTTATGATTGGGAAGACAAAGCAGGTAAAGTGTATCATTTGAAATCTTCCGCTTTACAAAGTTATGATTGGTTCCGTTGATATTGATCTCGCCGGCCAGGTTTTCATACTCTGCTGCCGTTGTCATATACGGTAGGTCCAGCTTCATCTTTATTTCGATAAGATCGTTATCAAAATATTCGTTATTGTCAATTCTGGTGGCAAGTTGCATGGAGGATCTTTGACCGAGATAGTCAAAAAGCAACGTGTAACCT
>JBEVNF010000408.1:0-3745 GCA_040508255.1 Flavitalea sp. | reverse complement strand
ATCGAAACAAAAGATGGTTACCATCTGTTTGTTTATCCGTTTGAAGGTCGTCTTGTTCACGAAGCAATGGCAGCAATACTTGCTTATCGGATAAGCCGGATAACACCCATTACATTTTCATTTGCAATGAATGATTATGGATTTGAATTGTTAAGTGACAAACCTATTCCGGTCGATGATACTAATGTTTATGAACTTTTCAGTCCCGACAATTTATTTGAAGACATTCAGCGCAGTGTAAATTCGTCCGAGATGTCAAGACGTAAATTCAGGGATATCGCAGTGATTGGTGGATTAATCTTCCAGGGGTATCCGGGTGAGCAGAAAAAAGCCCGGCACCTTCAAAGCTCTGCTTCTCTATTGTTCAATGTTTTTGCAGAATATGACAAAAACAATCTCCTGATGCGACAGGCTTTTAATGAAGTTATGGAGCAACAGATGGAAGAGCAGCGTTTGCGTAGTATGTTGCAACGCATACAAACCTCAACCGTGATCATTACTGTCCCGACGCGTTTGACACCTTTCTGTTTCCCACTGAAAGTAGATAGCATGCGCGAAAATATGTCTTCCGAAAAACTAGAGGATAGAGTTAAGAGAATGGTTGAGTGGCTTACATGATCAAAGTTCAAAGATCTCTTTGCCAACCCTGAACGTATTACAATGTGCTTCAGTAATGATCTTCACATCTTCTGAATATCCGCCACCCATTGCGACCACACAAGGGAGATTCATTCTTTTCACCCAATTAAAAACCATTTGATCTCTTTGCCTGCACTCTTCAATTGTCACTTTCAGTTTTCCGAACTTATCGGTTTCAAGTATATCAACGCCTGAAAGAAAGAAAACGAAATCCGGCTGCACGCGTTTAGGCAATTCATTCAGACACTTGTCCAGTATGTCCAGGTATTGATTACCGTTAGTACCATCTTCAATGGGAACATCCCAATCGCTGTTTTCTTTATGAAAGGGATAGTTATGTCTTCCGTGCATACTGAATGTAAAAACAGAAGCTTTGTTTTCGAAAAGTTTGGCTGTTCCGTTTCCCTGGTGTACATCCAGATCAATGATCAAAATCCTGCCCGCAAGTTTGCGATCCAAAAGATAATTTGCGGCCACACCAAAATCATTCAATAAACAAAATCCTTCACCATGATCCGCGAAAGCATGATGTGTACCTCCTGCTACATTCATTGCCAGACCATGCTGCATTGCAAAATGACAGCAATCAATTGTGCCGCGGGTAATGATCAATTCACGTTTTGTGAGTTCGGGGGATTGCGGGAAACCTACATGTCTCTGCTCTTTCGCAGATAACTGCTGATTCTGAAGTTTGGCCAGGTAGTCTGCATCATGAGTGAGTAATACGATCTCATCTTCACAAATCGCCGGTGAAAAAAGGTTGTCAGTGCTGATTGTTCCTTCATGTAAGAGTTGACCGGGAATCAATTCGTATTTGAGCATCGGAAACCGATGTCCTTCAGGAAGTGGATGTGCGTAGATCGGATCCCATGCTATTTTCAACATATTAATTGCGGAGTTCCATTAACCTGTTTTCAACAATGGCAAACACCTGGTCTCCGGCGGTGGGTTCAATCAGGTAAGTACCGGTGAACTTGCTGAATGCAGGAAGCACACAATATTTTTCAGTGAAATAGAAGCAGGGAAACCGGAGAGATTGTTTACCGGCACCATAGATAGCAATGCCAGGATGAATATGTCCGGAAAACAGATACGACGGTTCGTCAGGGGTGGCCGGCACTAAAACAGTATCAGTAGCCAGGTCATGACGAAACTGGAAATTTCTGATTTGCAGAGCTTCGGGTGTGATTGTGATCGCAGCCTGTTTATACCAGTCTTTGCGGAGAATGTCATGATTTCCCATGATCAGCTCTATCGTAAGAAATGGAAAATCCTGTCTCCAACGTAGGAAAAGTTCAAGCTCTTTGTTTTCGCGGCTATGAAAAAGATCGCCAACAACGATCAGTTTTTCCGGCTGGAAAAATTGGATCATTGCGACCAGTCTCTGCAGATCGTGTTTGTATACGTTCTGCGGAACGGGAATACCGGATTTTCTGAAATGGCCGGTCTTGCCGAAATGAAGATCTGAAACAATCAATGCCTTTTCTTCTTCCCAGTAGATTCCGCGCTCATGCGATAACCATAACTTCTGATCCCTGAGGGAATGTAAACGGGGCGCCTGCATATCGGTGCAAAAATAACTTAATTCATCTTCTTCTTGAGCTGACTCACCTGGTCCTGCAGATTATTAACAATACCTGCAAGCTGATTGACATCCCAGCGTTGTTGCTGATTGGCCTTGCTCATCACGAGGGTCGCCTTCCAGATCTCGATGATATTTTCTGCATCAACATTGTAGGGCTGATAAGCAGGATTGTCACTGATAAGGGTCAGTTTATTTTTTGCACGGGTATTTTTCATGACCCTTTTGTAAACAATACCCTCGTTCCTGGAGATCACGATATAGGTGTTGCTTGAGCGCACATCTTCGTAATTATCGACTTTCTCGCCCACGATTATCGAACCGCTTGGGGTTGGGAGCATTGAATCTCCTACGATCTCAAAAGCACGGTAACTTCCGGGAGCAAGCATTGGCAAAGTGAAAGTATTCAGTTCGTCTATGAACTCGGGATCGGCGAACCCTGCCAGGTAACCCGCTGCTGCTTTCATCGGAACAAAAGTGATCTCGGAATTGCCTGAACCCAGTTTCTGAGCACGGCGTTTTGAGATATAGCTTCCTTTCGTATCCCCGAGGTCCTTTAGCAATAATTCATCAAGACTCAGCTTGAATGTTTCACTGATCAACTCAAGAACATCCAGCCTGGGCTCTGCCCTTTCTTCTTCATAGGCACCCAACAATGAACGCTTGATTTTCAACTTATTGGCGAACTCTTCCTGTGTCATCCCCCTGAGCTTTCTCAGGTACTTCAGGTTTTTGCCGGCAAGTGACATAGACTAATAATTTTAGGCAAATTACTAATATTTTTGTCATTACCAAGATTTTTTTTAGTTAGTATTTTAAAAATCAGGCAGTTCAGTAGGTTTTTCTGTCGGCAAAAGGGGGTTGATTCTTTCATCCTGACGGCACCCACCAAGCTCAATAATTCATTACCTTTGCTACCCTGTCAAATTGACCCCTTTTGCAACGTAGCACTCTTTTTGAACAGATAGGAAACCCTGTGAATTCACAGATTGTTTAAACCAATGAACCATTCAATACACGATAACTTATGTTAGGTTTTATTTCGAAAATTTTCGGAGGTAGCAAATCGGAAAAAGATATCAGGATTCTTGAGCCGATCGTAGGCGAGATCAACCGTCATTTCGCTTCTTACCAAAGTCTGAGCAATGATCAACTACGTGGTAAGACTGTTGAGTTCCGCGCACGTATCACAGAACATCTGAAGGAAACTGATGAAGAGATCAGCAGTCTCACAAAAAAAGCAGAAGAACTTCCATTTGAGGAAATCGCTGATAAAGATACGATCTTTCAAAAGGTTGATGAACTGAAGAAAGATCGTGATAAGAAGATCGAAGAGATACTCAAGGAAATTCATCCTGAAGCCTTCGCGGTTGTCAAGGAAACCGCGCGTCGTTTCAAGGAAAATCCTGAAATGATCGCAACGGCAACTGAGCTCGACAGGGAACTTGCTTCTAAGAAAGAGCATGTTCGTATTGAAGGTGAGAACTCCATCTTTAAAAACAGCTGGAACGCAGGCGGTAACCT
>JBEVNF010000403.1:0-5637 GCA_040508255.1 Flavitalea sp. | reverse complement strand
TTAACGCATTCAAGAAAGAATTCGCAACTGCTTCAGATGTTAAATGGGAAGCAGCAAAAGATTTCGTCAGAGCTACATTCAGAATGAACAACCAGGTGATGATGGCTTACTACAATCCTACAGGTGAGTTGCTTGCTATCACAAGAAACCTTCAGACTACTCAATTGCCAATCAACCTGATGACAGACATTAAAAAGAATTATGGTAAAGCATGGGTTTCTGACCTGTTTGAACTTACATCTAACGATGAAACAAGTTATTATGTAACTCTTCAGGATGCTGACCAGACTATAGTTCTGAAATCAGCCGGAACACTTGGCTGGAACGTTTACAAGAAAGAAAAGAAAGACGCTCAATAATTTTTCTCAGTTGGTTTTAGTTGGATATTTAATCGAAGCCCCCGTTCACAGGGGCTTCTCTGTTATTGAACTCCAAACTTTGCATCATAAGCTTTCAGAATCGCTGCTTCGATCAGGGTCGGTTTGATATCACTCATGCAATCACACTTCATTCCTTTCTTGCCACAGTTCTTACAACTCTTTCCGGTTTCAAAAACATGAGCACCCGGACCAAGCGGTGCCCAGCGCCCGGGATGGATAGGCCGCACAGAAGGAAACAACCCGAAAGCATCTTTGCCAAGTGCCGCAGACAAATGCAAAGGCCCCGTACCGCTCGCAAGCAAACCATCAGCCCTCTTTATAAAAGACATAAACTGGAACAGATCCATTTTCCCCGTAAGATCAACTGCTTTATCACCGGCATGATCCAGTAACGGTTGTAATGCCGGACGCTCTGCATCTGTACCGGAAATAAATAAACGGAATTTTGAACTGTCTGTGAGGTCGACCAGTTTTTTGAAATTGTCAAGTCCCCATTCCATGCCGTTACCCTGCGACTTGGCGTGTAAAATGAGATTGTATTTCGAAGGATCGAGTAATGACGATAATGCAGGACTTAAAGGAAGTATCCGTTCAAGACCAAAGGCATTCTGAATTTCTGAAAGTGGGAAATCTTTTGTGATATTCAATGGCGCGAGCAGTTTCAGATTCAGTTGTGATTCATGGAGATCTGAATTCTTCCTGCTGAGTTTAACAAGCTTATTGCAGGTGCGCCAATGAAACAGTCTGTTCCTGGTGCCGATCCTTAACGGAATACCAATGTCTTTGGCCCGGCGTGCAATAGCTTTATGTGGCAGTACATGAACAATACACTGTGGCGCCTTGCCTGCTACCTGTACTTTTTTCGACATGAAGTCATTCAACGTAATAAACTGATCGATGTATTCACAGCTTTTGATCACTGGTCTTGTATACTCCTTGCCAAGAAAAGCAATCCTGCAATCCGGGAATTGTTCTTTGATGATTTTGGCCATTGGTAGCGTGAGCACTACATCACCAATGCTGTCTGTTCTGCTGATGATAATATTTTCCGGATTCATTGTGTTTTCGCGTTATTTTGCCTCAGGCCTGCATTCAAATGCTGTGCAAGCTATCAAATTTCAATCAAATCCACTGTTTGACAAACCTATTCGACCGATACTATGATGATCTCTCTGCCGGTGATGTACGTGCACTTGCAAGATCAATCTCACTTGTGGAAAACCAGGTTGCGGGGTATGAAAACTTTCTTGAATCTATCAAACCACGTAAAGAAGTACGCATTACCGGTATCACTGGTCCTCCGGGCGCAGGAAAAAGCACACTTACTGATGCGCTGATCGGTTCTTATGTTGCAAAAGGACAAAAAGTAGCAGTGGTCTGTGTAGATCCATCATCTCCGTTTAACCTTGGCGCTCTACTCGGCGACAGGATCCGGATGAGTGACTGGTATAACAACGATTCAGTCTATATAAGATCACTGGCCACAAGAGGTTCGATGGGCGGCTTGCATCCTGGTATTATCGAGATCACCGAATTACTTAGATCGTCTTATTTTGATCAGATTATCGTTGAAACGGTCGGGGTGGGGCAAAGCGAAGTCGAAATTACAGGGCTTGCCGATACGACGGTGGTGGTACTTGTTCCTGAATCAGGCGATGAGATCCAGACGATGAAAGCCGGGCTTATGGAAATTGCAGATGTATTTGTGGTGAATAAGGCTGACAGGCCAGAGGCAGAAATTTTTGTAAGGAATCTTCACCTTATGATGGCTCCTTCTTTTAAAAAAGGAAATCATCCTCCGGAGATCATAAAAACAATTGCTTCAGAAAACAAGGGAATAAATGAACTGGTGAAAGCTATCGAAGATCACCAGGCGATCTCTGATAATACAGAAAAACGTGCCTGGTTACTGGCTGAAAGAGCTTTTCACCTCCTGCAACTGCAGAAGATGAAAAGCTTCGATAAAGCAATTATGAAAGATCAGATCCTGGATCAAATGATCAATGATCGGTTTAATCTTTTCGGTTACGTAAGATCGTTATCTCTCTGAAAAAGTTAGTGGATATTCATCTTCACAACCAATTGGCGCTCCCGGTGGAATGGTGGAATGAACAGATGGTTTTGCTTTGTCAGGTGATTTCATTCTTTCAAGTGCAAGCTGAAGATGCGCAGCGTAACTGTTGTCAGTCGCAGTTTTGAGCTGCTGTTCAATATATGACTTCAACTCCTTTGTTTTCTGTAAAACAGTTGCTCTTGCCTGGAAAGATGATTCTTCACTTGTACTTGCGGCAAGCAAATAAGTAAGCAGCACCTGTTCTGTCTGAAACTGGATCAACTTCTGCATACCGGTTTTTCTTGGTGTTTTCCAGGTGCGGTCGATCAGTGTACTCAACATATCCCGCAAACTTAATCCTTCGGAAATAGCTTCATATTGTACAAGTCTTGTAAGACGATCATTTGTAAACAAAAAGGAAAGAGGCAAATCAACAGCTGTTTCCGCAGGCGACATTGCATCAAATGCAAGCCCTGTTCTTTTACTGAATAACTCAGCGCTGTTCTCAGCACCTGCGGGACGTGGCGGGATCAGGGAAAGAATGCTTTTCGGCAATTCAAGTTTTGCAGGATCAAAACAATCGATCACTGCGTTGAGTGCTCTTAGTTGTTCCGTACGACTCAATGGTTTGAGTGGTGTTTGTCCATCGCCACGTAAAGCATAGGTATAGTTCATACCACCAACAAGTTTTGTTGCGGCTTCAACCTGGTACCTGTGAAACAGATAAACAGGCACCAGTGCTTCTTCAAGCATTGCCATCGGAACTCCTGTCCTGATATTGTTGATCCCAAACTGTGCAAGCGCTTTGCTCCTGATCTTCATAACATCATTCAGTTCAGTTACCGCATCAGCACCATTATCCCAGAGATGTGCCTGTGGATGCAGGCCACCCGGTGCACGTGCATCACGATCTGAAATAAACTGAAGACCTTTTCCAGCGGCATCAGTAAGTACTTTGTTGAGTTGCGAAGTTTCTTCAGCACCTGATCCGAAATCCCCATAACCCCAGGTGATCGCGGCCTTGTCCCAGTCCCCGATCTTATCATCATAAGCATCAGCAAGTGTGATCTCACCTTTCTGATCAAGCTTTACTGTAGGGTGCGGATAATCCATAACACTCGCACGATTCGTTACACTTGCGGCATAGTTATGCATAAGCCCAAGTGTATGACCTATTTCATGTGCACTGAGCTGACGGAGACGCGCAACCGCCATTTGCAGCATTTTGTTATCAGCAGGAACGCCATTTGCAAACGGCGCAAGAAGTCCTGATGCAATAAGGTAATCCTGTCTTACACGCAACGAACCAAGCGTTACATTTCCTTTGATGATCTCGCCGGTGCGTGGGTCAACAACCGCTGCACCATAGGACCAGCCTCTTGTTGAACGATGCACCCAGTTTACCATATTATAACGGATATCCATAGGGTCAGCTGTATCAGGAAGAATCTGAACCTGGAAACCATTCTTAAAACCTGCGGCTTCAAAAGCCTGGTTCCACCATTTTGCACCATCAAACAATGCGCTGCGAATTGGCTCCGGCGTACCATTGTCGATATAATACACAATAGGCTTTACTACTTCTCCCGAAGCATTTTTTTTCTGCAGTCTGTGCCTGATGATAAATTGTTTATTGATCGGCTCAGTAACAGGAGTACTGTAGTCGTAGTAAGATGTCGGGATAAATCCTGATCTCGCATCGAATACTCTCGGGCGATAATTGTTATCAGGAAGCTGTACAAAAGAATGATGCACACGAAGCGTGATAGCTTCTGCTGATGGAGTAACGGATCTCACAAATCTGCCGGCATCATCACCACCTGTAAGTGTGATGGTTGATTCGATCTCTGTATTGAAAGGAAAGTTTTTTGTTTGAGGGAGATAGATAGACGACCTGGTTTTATCAAAACTGTAGCTGCCCTGGCGCATACGCTTAATGGTTGAACCGGCCCCAACGGCATCACGAACCAGGAAATCTGTTGCGTCGACCAGTAGCCGGCCGTTGCTTTCTGCTTCAATGGTGAAACCCCACATGATCGACTGAGCGAAAGATTGCTCAACAGCCTTTTTTTCCGGACCATCACCGTTAACAGCGCGGTAATCATAGTTTGGCTGGATCAACATTAGCTTGCGGCCGGTTCTTGAGAATTTTACCACCATTGAATTGCCGAGTTTTCCGCGGTCGAGCCCGATATCGTTGGAGCCGAGACCCGCAGGAAGAGAGCTGTTATAAAGGATTTCGGTATCGGTTTTATCGATTTCGAGCCAGATCTTACCGGTATTCTCATCCCAGTAAAAATTAAAAAATCCGGGATACTTCTTTAAACCTGAGGTTTTTTCTTCTATAGTTGAAATTTTTTGCGAAAAAACCAGCGATGGAACGAGAAAAATGAACAAAAGGAGCCTACTCATATGCATATTAATTTGGAGCATACAAGATAAAGACAGCGGAGAAAAGAAAATAGGATTATTTAGTTTGAGGAACTATTGCTCTTATACCATTTATAACCAATGAAGCCGAGAATGGCGAGAGGAGCGGCAGCGAGGTAGATAATGCCACCATTGAGCGCTTTCCCGGGGCCTTCACCAAGTTGCTGGGCGGTCCTGGTACAGATTGAACACTGTGCCATGGTCTGTTGAACCGATATCACAAGAATGCAAAGCTGCATGATCAGGAAATTGCGCCACTTCTTCATACCGCAAAAATAGTCATCAAATTCACGCCGGCAAGGTTAAAATTCGGAGTAATAGCAAAAAAATCCCTCCGCCACAATGCCAGAGGGTTCCGAAAAAGACGGTAAAAAAACTTTTGATAGTATGCTCTGTGAGGTTTAATGATTACTGGTATCTGAACAGCACAAAAATACCTTCGGATGTACGTGTACGGGAGTGCGATTGTGCGGTTGTACAGTAATATTGAGTGGATGACTTATGATTCTCAGATGATCCGGTAGTTCCTGAAGCCAAACAATCTGCGCCCGGTCTTTTTTTCGATCCAATACAGGATCCGGTCCTTGAAAGTGAAGTGTTTTTTGGAGATATCCATTTCAATTTCCCAGTTCTTTTCAGCAATTCGTTTGAACATCACCGCGGGATGAGTGCCATTGAAACGCTGAAGGGAATCGAATTCATTATAGTCGAAAACTTCTGCCGCGAGTAAGCGCTTTTTTGCTTCCTCATTATCCGCCCAGAATCCGCTCAGAT
>JBEVNF010000492.1:0-3960 GCA_040508255.1 Flavitalea sp. | reverse complement strand
GCCAATCCCAATGGTGCTATCCGTAATATCGCCGGTATCTGCAACAGGGAACGTACAGTGTTTGGTATGATGCCACACCCTGAGCGCGCCTGTAGTGCAGCCCTAGAAAATACCGATGGGCTTGATGTATTTGAACGTCTTTTTGCCATCAAACCCGCACAGGTTACTAAGGTTGTTGCTGACCTTGTTTGATCCGGATCGTCGCAAGTAGCTTAATCTATGACTTTTAGGCTTTTATTAGCAATAAATAATAGACTTTTGGGTCCGTTTTTCAGTTATTTACTAAAAGAAGATCTATGAAGCAGTTTTTACTTTTTTCATTCCTGGTAGTTTGTGGATTTGCGGTTTCGGCGCAATCATCAAAGCAGGTGAAGTGGACATTCACGGCTAAGAAGATTTCCGATAAAACCTATGAAGTTCACATGACTGCTGACATCACCGGCAAATGGCACATGTATGCACAGGATGCAGGCGATGGGCCTCAACCAACCGCTTTTAACTTTACAAAGAATCCATTGTTGAGTCTTGATGGCAATGTGAAAGAAGTGGGTCAGATGAAAAAGGTCTATGAAGAAGCTTTCAAATCTGAAGTAAGATTTTACGAATCATCAGTGAACTTTGTACAGGTTGTAAAGGTTAAAGGTTCGGCGAAAACAAATCTCGCGGGTAAGGTTGAATTCATGGTTTGCGATGACAAACAATGTTTGCCTCCTTCTTCAGTTCCATTTACAATTAATATCGGGGGATAATTTCTTCCTCATGATTGTAATAATATTCTGAACGAGTTCTTGCCTTAAGAACTCGTTTGTTTTTTTAAGAATTTGATATCAATGAAGCATATTTACCTCTGCCTTTTCTTCCTATCAGCTGCTTTTCACACTGTAAATGCGCAGGATACCCCACCTGCAAAAGTGAAGTGGGAGTTCAGTGCCCAAAAGGTCAGCGACAATAAATACCAGTTGAAGTTTACGGGCATAGTTGATAAAGGCTGGCGCGTTTTTTCAACGACAGCTAAAGATGATGAACTCAATTCAAGAGTAGTTTTTGATAGTGCGACAACGGTCAATAATGCTATCGGCGCTGTGTCGGAATCAGGTCAGTTGCAGACATTGAAAGAGCCTCTTCTGGATAACATGGAAGTAAAGTTTCATTTGGATAAGATTGAGCTGGACGTGCCTGTTGATGTTAAGGTTCCCGGCAAGAACATTCGTGGAGTGGTAAATTATATGGTGATGAAAGGCGACTCGGTGCTTGGACCAACAGAAGCGCCGTTTGTATTTTCTATCGATGGGGCAGGTAATATCACAGCCAAAGAGGGCGGCCTTGCAGTATCCGCAGAAGCTGCAGCCAGTCTGAATCGTACCAATATCGATATCAAAAATCCGGTAAACAATTGTGGTGGAACCGGGCTTGAAGAAAATGAATCCAAAAGTTTGTGGGGTATTTTTATTCTTGGATTCCTGGGAGGATTGGTTGGATTGCTTACACCTTGTGTGTTCCCGATGATCCCGCTCACCGTTTCTTTCTTTACAAAAAATGATAAGGGTAGAAAGAAAGGAATTTCAAATGCACTGCTGTATGGATTTTTTATCCTTGCGATCTATGTGTTGCTGAGTGTTCCCTTTCATTTTCTCGACTCTAACAACGATGCTATCCTCAATAATATCTCAACGAATGTATGGCTGAACATATTCTTCTTTGTGATCTTTGTTGTTTTTGCGCTTTCGTTCTTTGGTTTATATGAGATAACGGTACCAAGTCGATTTGCAAATGTTGCCGGTTCAAAATCTGCAACGGGTGGCGTTGTCGGAATTTTCTTCATGGCACTTACACTGGCAATAGTTTCATTTTCATGTACCGGTCCGATACTTGGTTCACTGCTTGCGGGATCACTTTCAACTGATGGTGGTGCTATGCAGCTTACAATGGGTATGGCTGGTTTTGGTCTCGCCCTTGCATTACCGTTTGCATTGTTTGCTTTGTTCCCGAGTTTGCTTAGTTCACTGCCTAAATCGGGTGGCTGGTTAACAAGCGTGAAGATCGTACTTGGTTTCCTCGAACTGGCACTTGCTATTAAGTTCCTCTCAAACGCTGATCTTGTTGAGCATTGGGGTATTCTCAAAAGAGAAGTATTCTTTGCAGCCTGGATCGTAATTGGTGTTTTACTTACACTGTACCTGTTTGGAATTTTGAAATTCAAACATGAGGGACCTGTAAAATTATCAAAGACAAGAATCGCGCTCGGGTTGATATTTCTTGCTTTTACAATTTACCTCGTGCCTGGTGTTACAAAAACAAAGTATGCAAACCGTGCTTTGATCAGTGGTTTTCCCCCACCACTTAGCTATAGTGTTTATGGTGAAGATGCATTCAAGGGTGTTGAAGCGAATGTGGTAAACAATTACCAGGAGGCACTCGCGCTCGCGAAGAAAATGAATAAGCCTGTGTTGATTGATTTTACAGGATGGGCCTGTGTGAACTGTCGCAAAATGGAAGAGAATGTCTGGCCGGTTCCGGAGGTTAAAGAAACAATTGAAAAAGATTATATCCTTGTTTCATTGTATGTGGATGATCGTCGGGAGTTACCGGCAGACGAGCGGTTTAAATATACTGCGCCTGACGGTTCCGTGAAAGAAATCGTTACCATAGGGAATGTATATGAAAGTTTACAGAGCATCAACTTCAAAAGCGTTGCCCAACCTCTGTATGCGCTGATCAGTCCTGATGAAAAATTATTGACAAGACCTGTGGGTTACACGCCGGATAGTAAAGAATATTTCGAGTGGTTGAAGTGTGGGTTGGAGGCTTTTAAGAAATAACCACCTCTGGCCCCTCCTTAGCAGGAGGGCAAAATTTATAATTAAAAAAGCCTGGTCCGAAGGAACAGGCTTTTTTAATTAGGCGTCATTCTGTAACAACCTTCCAAACAGCAAGCAATTCTAATGAAAGGGTCTAGAGGGAGCCACAGAATGACAATATTGTGGCGTATAATTTTCTTCATCAAATTTAATCAATGACCCGTACCCTTTTACTGGTTCGTTGTTAAAATTTGTCAGAAAACGTCTGCTTTAATCGTATTATAATGCGATCTTCTTCTGGGTCATCATCTTGCGGAGATTGATGAGGCCGTAACGCATTCTTCCAAGTGCAGTATTGATGCTGCAGTTTGTAAGAGAAGCGATCTCTTTAAAGCTAAGATCTGCATAATGACGAAGAATGATTACTTCACGCTGATCTTCAGGAAGAAGGTCAAGCATTTGTCTTACGCGGTCATGGCTCTGACGTTTCATCATTTTAACGTCTGCACCATCTTCGGTAAAATTGATCACCTCAAAAATGTCACGATCATCGCTTGTCTTGATCGCAGGAGTGCGTTTTACTTTTCTGAAATGATCAACACAAAGGTTGTGAGCAATACGCATAGCCCATGGAAGGAATTTACCTTCTTCGGTATAACGGCCACCGCGGATTGTGTCAATGATTTTGATCAAAACGTCCTGGAAAATGTCTTCGGCGAGGTATTTGTCTTTTACAAGGAACAGGATAGAAGTATACATTTTGTCCTTGTGACGCAGCACTAAAGTTTCAAGTGCGTACAGATTACCATCTTTAAAATCGATGATTAGTTCGTGATCGGTCTTGGTACGTAAAGTGTTCATAAAACTTCTACGGGTTTTGAAGGTGATAGGATATTAATAATTGTTAAATGGATTTTTTTGAAACGGCTTTTCTTAAAAGTAGAAGTGAGTTCTCGATAGGCTCTTGATTTAGTTTTTGTTATTTATTGCACGAATTTCTGTTTAAAGATATTAACTTTTTCGAAAAAAGGAAACTTTAGCAAAGTTTTTAGAGCTTCTATCCAATAACACCTAAGGTTTCTACTTAAAAACCGTCTTCAAAGCAATAAATTTGTAGTCAAATTATGGCAGTAAAGACACCAAAATCTACGAAAACCGTCCC
>JBEVNF010000323.1:0-9223 GCA_040508255.1 Flavitalea sp. | reverse complement strand
AAAAGAGTTTTCAAAAAACAGGGGAAGACTACAGTTGTCTGTGAATGATATTTTCAGAACTCTGAAGATCGGGTCGCAATATGGTACGCTGACACGTGAAGCGTTTGATATAAGAAACACTGTTTCATTTCGTGCAGAAAGCAGACTCGTACCGGTTTTTAAGCTGACTTACAGCAGGTCTTTTGGAAACGGAGGGAAGATTTCGGGGAAGGTGGAGGCTGATGAGAGGGTGAGGAGGGATTAAGAACTGCCCTCCTCACAATAAAATATTATTCAAAAAAATCAAGTTCCGCAATCGAAAGTACCTTACTATCACCAGCAATTTTTGTTGCTTCTATACGAACATAGCGTGCTTTGCCAGGCGCTTTGAAAGTGTGTGTACGGATTACAGGATCATTGATAAGGTTCCCGAATTCAAAGTTTTCAAGTGTTGTCCAGTTTTGACCATCAGGACTGATCTTTACAACTCCACGTTCCATCATACCTTCCCCGTTAGATTTTTGAGGAGTATATGCAAACGCTTTGAGATTGGTTTCTTTTCCAAGATCGATCACTACGAATTGGGCAGCGGCATCTGGTTTTGATCTGAAGAATGTTTTCTTGTCAGAATCAATTGCAAACTCAGCTTTGTGTTTTTCTTCCGTGCTACCTGCTTCAACAATCTTCCATGCATCCTTCAATATGCCAAATTCATAACTGGCTATAGTTCCTGCAACACCCTTATCAACTGCAACAGCCTTGATCTTGCCTGGTGTCATTTTGAAAGGTGCGGTGTAAGCCGTTGATGAGGCAGAGGGTTCGCTGCCATCAAGCGTGTAGAAAATTTTATATCCGGTGTTAAGATTCTTCAATGCGTTTTCACCATGTGGGTTCCATTCGAAATTTTGTTGTAACGGCTCGATTGTAACAAGACCATCTTTGGTCCTGCTGAATTGTAGCTGTGGCGGCCTGGTGCTGTAGTAGTGCGCGGAGATATTTGCTATCGCAGGTACATCTCTTGACTCCAGGATTCTTAGCCTGAACTTTGAGGCTTTTACTTCAGGGAATCTCAGGATTCTTTTGTAGCCAATGTTCGTAGCGGCAGCAACTTCCTTCCATGCTCCATCGATCCATGCATCCAGCGCATGTTTTTCAACACGCTCACCCTGGGTGGTTATGGCTTCCTGGATCAGGAACCTGTTTATTGTTACGGGCGCTTTTGCAGTGATGACCACTTCAGGATTATTTCCCGTAAGTGTTTTGAATGTCAAAGCGCTGTTATCAAGCAATGCCGCGGGGCCGGTAGCTCCGGCAAGCAAATTGCGCCTATATGTGTCCGTTATACGTTTCCCTGCTTCTTTCAGCGAGGCAACATCAGGATCAGAGAATTTGCCCTCGCGGTTTGGCGGGATGTTTAACAGGAAGATAGAGTTGCCACCAACAGCTCTTTCATAGATATCAAAAACATCATCACCGCTTCTTACCTTTTGTGAGGTCTCATCACGATAGAACCATCCTTCACGGATCGATGTGTTGGTTTCCGCCGGCTGATAGTGAAGAAACTTTCCTTTGTAAAGTTCTTTACGACTGCCAAGATCAATGTTCGTAAGATCAGAAAAGCTGTTGAGTTTATTCGGATCTTCCTGGTATGGGATCACATTGAACTCAGTTTCTCTTGTTGCGCCCGCTTCATTACCGCACCAGCGAATATCTTCCTTACCAAATACCACAGCATCCGGCGCGAGTTTCCTGATGATCTTTTTCCAGAGAAGATAGGTATAACGCTGATCACCCTTATGTTTCGGATGCGCACCGTCAAACCATACTTCGTGGATAGGACCATATTCTGTAAGCAGTTCAAACAGTTGATTCATGAAATACTCATTGTAATCATCTGCTTCAACGGTGAATGTTGTTTTGTTTGTAAATGGTCTTCCCGGGATTGCGCGTGGAATTGTTCTTGTGGTGTACTTGCTCTCATTTCCGTATAAGCCTTCCGTACTTTCCATCTGGTACAGATCAGCAGGCGACAGATAAACGCCAACCTTAAGGCCGTATTTTTTGCAGGAAGCAGTAAGTTCTTTCAGTATGTCACCTTTGCCATCCTTGAAGTTGGTTGACATAATACCATGTTTGGTATACCTGCTTTGCCATAATACAAAACCATCATGATGTTTTACGGTAATGATCACCATCTTAATGCCGGCCGCTTTCATGGCCTCGCACCATTGATCAGTGTGCAGTTCTTTCAGATCAAAGATCTTTGGATCCTCCTTTCCATTTCCCCATTCCATCTTTGTAAAGCTGTTGGGACCATAATGTATAAAAGCAATGAATTCGTTTTTGAGTGCTGCGTATTGATTCGCTGTTGGTACAACACGTGCAGCTTTTTTTATGATCGTTTCTTTGGAATCTCCGTCAAGCACAGCTATTGTGTTCTTTGAAACTATCGTCGATGTTGGTTTACCTGACTGGGCCATTACTGTATTACCAAGTAAGGCAGCCAATAATACAAATACAGAAAATCTGTTCTTCATTTGTTCTCTTGTTTATACACGATATCATCTTATCCTGAAGACAATAATATGCAAAACCCGCCAGACCTGAATAGCAAATTTGATGTTCACACGTGCAGGCATCTTGCCTTCTTTTGCAATAGGCTCAGTTGCATTAAAAGAAACCCCGGTAGTTTTTTTTGCGGACAGATCGGACGGCAAAAGGTCAATGTGATAAGTGGTGATCTGCATCGCCGCTTTAACATTATCGTCTCCGCCGATCGTAATCTGTTTACCTTGCAAAAAGCAGGCATTTTTCCAGCCTCTCAACAATTGGTAACAAAAAAAATTTGCGTAAGTGAATACTTACGTATACTTTTGTGTAAGTAAATGCTTACGTAATATGTCGTTTGAATCCAGAAGAGATGTTTTTCAGGCAATAGCCGATCCTACAAGGCGGCAGATCATTCAACTTATATCCGGCGGATCATTGAATGTGAACAGCATCGGTGAGCACTTTGATATCAGCAGGCCAGCAGTTTCACAACATATCAAGATACTTATAGAATGTGGGCTTGTAGTGATCCATCAGCAGGGTCGCGAACGGTTCTGCGAGCCAAGACTTGAGTCACTCAGAGAGGTGGCTGGCTGGGTTGTTCAATACAGGCAATTCTGGGATCAGAAATTTGATCAGCTTGAACAATATCTTGATGCTGAGGCACCACCAAAGCCGGCAAAAAAGAAATCCAGATCAAAAAACAAATAACCTGTTCTTATGTCAGTCAAAGCAAAACAATTCACTCATCACAGAACATTCAATGCGTCACGCGACCGCGTATTTGCGGCTTTCAAAACAGCGGAAGCACTTGCGAAATGGTGGGGACCAGCGGGTGCACCGATCGATGTTATTTCACTCGAGTTCAAACCGGGTGGACATTTTCATTATCGTATGAATGGAACTCAGATCCATTATGGCATCTTTCATTTCAAGTCTATTGATGAACCGAATAGTATCACCTGGGTCAATTCATTTGCAGACGAAAAAGGAAATATTATCAAACCACCCTTTGAAGGAATTGATATTCCAAAGGAGATGTTGAATCATATAGAATTTACGGAGAAAGATGGTCACACAACATTGTCTCTCACGAGTGAGCCGGTGAATGCAGACGAATCAGAGATTAATACATTCAATGCAATGCATGATAGTTTCAAAATGGGCTTCACAGGAACGCTTGATCAGCTCGAAGAATATCTTGCATCCTGATGAACTGTCTATTTGCGTATCCCAATAGGTGTTCCGATCGGGTATGCTTAGATAGTTCATCAATCTCCTGATCAGTCAGAGCGATACATCCATTGTTCCGGTAGGTTCCTTCCGGTGTTTTCTGATCGCCCTCATATTCTTTGTGCCCCACAGGATTTCGTCCAAGGGCAACCTTGTATGCAGCAACTTCCTTTTCTCCGGTGTAGGCCACGAGTTTGCGTTCTGATTTGAACACGACAATCTTGTCTATGATTGCATTTGCAGGAATCCTGGCATTATGATCCGTTTCAGATCTGAAGAAAAGGGACAATATGACGAGTAGAGCCATGACTATAGATAGGGTTATGAGGGTGCATTTAAGCATTGGATTATTTGTATCCTGACATCCCGAACAAAATCTCATGTACGATGTTAAATCCGAAACTTTCCACACTTGAAACAAAAAATGCAGGTAGAAGTATGGAGCGACATCATGTGCCCCTTCTGCTATATCGGTAAAAGAAATTATGAAACCGCTTTAGCGCAGTTTGGTGATAAAGACAATGTTGAGATCATCTGGAAGAGTTTCCAGCTTAACCCGGATATTCCCAAAGAAGGTGAACCCGGTGCAGGAGAGCATGGAAACGTTTATCAGTATGTTGCTGATATGAAGGGGATGAGTTACGAGCAATCTGTTAAAATGCATGAGACCGTTGTACAGACAGCAAAGCGTGCGGGACTGGAATATCACTTTGATAAGGCAAAGATCACAAACTCATTTAAAGCGCATCGTCTGATCCAGAAAGCAAAATCATTGGGGCTGGGGGATGCTGCGGAAGAGCGCCTGTTCTACGCAAATTTCACTGAAGGTCTTGACTATGGAACGGATGCTGTTTTGTATCAGCTTGGTGAAGAGATTGGTCTAACAAAGGAACAGGTAACTGAGGCCCTGACTGATGATGAATATGCATTGGCGGTCAGTGATGATATCCGCGAGGCAAGACAGATCGGTGTAAATGGTGTTCCGTTTTTTGTTTTTGACAGGAAGTATGCGATATCAGGAGCACAGCCACCGGAGCTGTTTTTGCAGACGTTGGAGAAGGCGTTCGGGGAGGAACATTAAACCTCCCTCCTGCTTTCAATAGTATAAACAAAACTATCCGCTCTGTAATAGCCCAGGTTGTATTCAATAGGTCTGTCACCCTGGTCAAACACAAATCTTTTTCGCATAAGTATAGGGCTGCCTTGTTCAACCTCGAGCTTGGCAGCTATAAATTTGTCAGCTGCAATTGCGCTGATCTCCTCCTGTGACAGGTTGGCAATCACAAGATGATCGGTTTGCAAAATCTCATACAGCGGACGTTTAAAATCTTCGTCACCGGTTAAGCCAACGCGTGGATGAAAATAGGATACGAAGTATACAAACGGACCTTCAGGTTTACCTCTTAATCTCTCAAGTTTCAGGATTTTTTTGTCAGTCTTTATCTCAAAGAAATTTGCAATTGTTTCAGTGGGAACGATCCAGCTCACATGCAATTCAAAATTCTTGATAGGAATTCCTCTTGCCTGCATCTCCTGCGAAAATGATAGCCAGTTATTCGATTTGGAGCTCACAGTAGTGCCGGATACCTTGGTGCCGATACCTTTCTTGCGGATAAGCAAACCTTCATAAACCAGCTTATTTAGCGCCTGGCGGATAGTGGTCCGGGATATGGCCAGTTGTTTGGCCAGGTCAACTTCATTGGGTAGCAACTTGCCGTTTGCATACTGCGGATCTGCAATGATCTTTCGCAACAACTGCTCCGCCTGTACATGCAAGGGTATGTGACTCTTATGATCTAATTTCATCTAAAATGCTTATTCGGATAAAATTAATTGAAAAATGATAACCCTTAAAACTTTATGAGCCGCTGAACACCCTTATTGTCAGTTACAGAAGCGCCCACCACGGCTGAGCCAATATTCAGGAACCGTGCCGATTGCGACAAAAACGAAGAGCCATTATACGATTCGTGTTTCTGCTTCCGCCCGTCTTTGAGAGTTAAAACAGCCGATCGGTCGCTGTCAGACAGCGTTATAAGCTTTGGAGTTATCACCGGCCGGAAGATTTTCAATGGCCCGCGGTTCTGCGCCGCCGCTACCAGGTAACTTTTATTTGCCGTTTTGAATTTTACCAATGATTTACCATTTCCAGGTATATAAATTCCACTCTTATTGATCATTAACGCCGCAAAATTTCCCTTACCATCTCCTTTCAAAACAAGACCATTCAAAGCATCGTAACGACCGACCGATACATCAGTACCATAGTCATTGGTATTGATCAGCAGGTCCAGGTTTCCATCACCATCAAAGTCTTCTGCCAGTATCCCGTTAAGTGCCGAAAGCTGGGCCTGGTAAGGAAGCGGGGCAATTGAGAATTTATTGTTGCCCCCGTTTTTTATATAGACAGACTGGAAATTATTTGCCTTCAATACAAGGGCACCTTTAAATTGCTCCGCAGGAAACAGCTGTTTGATTCCAGATGATGCATAGCTCTTGTAATTCCTGAATCTTGATTTCATGACTGTCATCTGGCTGATGGCATCATCTCTCAAGGCAACAGGAAACTCTCTTCTGGCAAGCGTATCCTGGCTAACCGGAAGATATTGAGTGAGGAAAGCATCATAGCTTCCATTATTGTCAAAATCTTTTGCATATACTGATACAGGTTCGTTTACGCCGGTTCTCATATAGCTGTTCAGGCCAAGATTACCTACAACATAATCTATGTCGCCATCATTGTCAAAGTCACCTCCTGTAATACTTGTCCACCAACCTTTTTCATTGCCAATGCCTGTCTGCTCCGTTATGTTTTTGAATACACCTTTTTGATTATGCAGAAATGTTGGCGCCATCCATTCACCGGCAATAAGCAGATCGGTCCAGCCATCATTATCAAAGTCAGTGAACAGTGCGTCGCAGACGAGACCTATGTTGTCAAGGTCCTTCGCAACTTCTGCAGTAACATCAGTAAACTTTATGATCTTGTCTTTTGAATCATTGCGATAGATAAACGAACTGACGGGCTTTGGATAATTCCATGGATCAACACGACCGGCAACAAAAAGATCCAGATCGCCATCATTGTCATAATCAACAGCTCGTACACATGATTTACTTAAAAGGTTCACAGGAAACGCTGTCGTGTCTTCCCTGAAATTTCCCTTTCCATCATTGATGTAAAACCTGTCGCGATAGATTGTGTTGCCTGGAGAAGCTTCATATCCGCCATGTGCAAGATACAGGTCAGGATAACCATCGCCGTTTGCATCAAAAAGTATCGTACCCATCACCTGGTATTGCTTGCCAACGATTTCGGAAGGCTGGTCAAGTGTTCGTTCGGTGAACTTTCCTGAGCTGGTTTGTAAAAGCATCGTTGTTGGAAAGTTAGAATTGCCACCTGCGATAAGATCATCAAGTCCGTCGCCATTTACATCTCCTGCAGCAAGCGAAGGCCCGAATTCTGAAAACTTATGTGGAAGTAATTTTTGAATATTGAAATCGATAAGATCAGTTTGTTTATGCTCATAGGTTATCCCTGTCTCTGAACTGATTTCGTTGAACAAAGTGTTAACTGTTTCCTTCCGACCCTCCCAGATGTAATTCTCTTTCGCGTTGGCTATGTCAACAGCAAGTAATTGATTGACTCCTACATTGAAAAGCTTTTGCCTTTTACCGTTTGGCCACTTTACGATCAATGAATCAATTTTGTCTGTTGAATCCAGCCCAAAATGCGCATCCGGCTGTATGGTTGAAAGATAACCACGGTAAGGAGTTTGTTCATACACCTGGATTTTGTTTTTGTAATACAGCTCAATAAAAGTTCCCAGACCATTAATGTTATAAGGATCTCCCTTAAGTTTTACTGACAGATAGTTCGAACCACCTTTGCCGGGTAATGCTGAAGTGTTTTCATAAACATGCGCCGCATCATTTATGTTATTGATCACAAGATCCAGATCACCATCATTGTCAAGATCTGCATAGGCCGCGCCATTGGAGAATGAAACTGTTTCAAGACCCCATTCTTTTGATACATCTTTAAAGCGTGCATCGCCTGTATTTACAAATCCATAGTTGTGCAGCTTAACCTGAGGGATTTGTGATAGCGTGCTGTTCTGCGTTGCAAGCTGTGATGCTTCTTTACGGTAAGAAATAAAATCATGATCTGTAATGTCTTTTGGAAAGCCGTTTGTAACAATCAGATCCCGCAGACCATCGTTATTGAAATCAGCAACAACAGGTGACCAGCTCCAGTCAGTTTCTGCAATGCCTGAATAAAACCCGGTTTCACTGAATACGGGATCGGCAATACTATCTTTGCCTGCTATAGCGGAACCCTGATTCAACTGAAGGGTGTTCCTTACATACTGATACTGATATTTAAAAAAGTCATTGAGTTGAAATGTCTGATAGCTTCCGGAATTCATCATCATCTTTTTCCGGTAATTATCTTCCGGGTTCATATCCAGCACCACCACATCACTCAGGCCATCATTATTGATATCTATTACATCCTGTCCCATTGAGTTGGCAGAAGTGTGTTTGAAATAGGTTTTTGCCCTATCAGTGAACGTGCCGTCATGATTATTTATATACCATACATCATTTGCAATAAAATCATTTGTTACAAGAATATCTTTCCACCCATCCCTGTTGATATCAGATACATTTACCCCGTGAGAATATCCTTCTATCAATACACCTGCATCTTTTGATACATCTGTAAATACAGGATGTTTCAACGATATATTCATTTCATTCCGCAGGAGACGACCGGTGCCGGGAAATGAACCATCCGTGATCTTTTGCTTGAAGATGGAAGGGTTGACTCCCGGCAGAATCTGGTTTACCGCGAGGTACACGTCAAGATCACCATCATTATCATAATCAAAAAAAGCGGCCATTGTAGTATGTGAAGTATCTGCGAGACCGTACTCTTCAGCCCGCTCAAGAAACAAAGGAACGCCATCCTTCACACCCTGATTTACATAAAGCAGGTTCATTCTCCGTTCCGGCTCCTTGTGCATCGCGGTTGCTACATAAATATCCAACAGACCGTCGTTATTAATGTCAATCACTGATACGCCCCTGCACCATCTTCCTTCCCCTGTAACTTTTGCGCGTTCTGTAACATCCGTGAATTCAAGATTACCCTTGTTGAGATAAAGTTTGTTTGATACCATGCTCGCGGTAAAATAGATGTCCTGCAA
The DNA here is from genome assembly GCA_040508255.1 of Flavitalea sp. Classification (GTDB taxonomy): domain Bacteria; phylum Bacteroidota; class Bacteroidia; order Chitinophagales; family Chitinophagaceae; genus DATHKG01. The sequence goes on along the minus strand of JBEVNF010000323.1, from coordinate 248 downwards.
ACCATCATTGTTGAAATCCCCTATACCAACACCACCGCCATTATAGATATTGGTTACATCTATCGGATTGATCGAATCGTTCTCAATGAACTCATTGGAAAAACTGATACCTGACTCAGAAGGAGATAGCAAACGGAGCAGGTGATTTTCCTTTCCGCAGCCAGCAAAGACCAGAATGCCGATGAATGTCAGTACATGGTAAGAAAGTCGCTTCATAAGCAGTTCGTTGGGTTCATTTTAGCAGATAT
>JBEVNF010000319.1:0-5220 GCA_040508255.1 Flavitalea sp. | reverse complement strand
GAGCTGGCAATGATGGGCTGGGTAAACAGGATAGCGGGCATCATTTTATACGTGTTCATGTACACGGTGATCTTCAGCGTGATTCTGTTTTACCTCGTGCAATTAAGGTTCGTGTCACAGGAAAGTCTTGATGGTTCTGTTACTTATGGATATATTGAGCCCGTTGGACCATTCGTGGTGGATGGAATAGGTGCGGTTTTACCGTGGTTCAGGGATATGTTCGAAGAATTAAAGAACTTCTTCGGAACGATTTCTGACAAAATACCGCCACCGCAGGATAATCCCAAAGTGCTGTAAATGTGAACGAAAGCAGCGATAAGGTGGTATAACAGGGCATTCCCTGGGTCACTTGCACTAAATTTGAAATTTAAGAAAATTGTTCTTTGCTTTGCAAGGGGTGGTTTTTTCAGCTAAATCAAGTATTTTAGCAGTTAATTGATTGACTTGAACCGACTTAGAAGATGAATTACGAGATTAAACAAGAACAAAAGTTCAGATATATTGAAGAAGGGGAGGGCGAGCCGCTGGTCTTGTTACATGGACTGTTCGGAGCTCTGAGCAACTTCATGGATCTGATCACTTATTTTAAGCAACACTACAAGGTAGTGGTGCCGATGCTCCCTTTGTTTGACCTCGACCTGCTTCATACCACTGTAGGCGGACTCGAAAAATTTGTACATCGTTTTATTGAACATAAAGATTATAAGAACGTTCACCTGCTTGGTAATTCACTTGGCGGCCATGTTGCTTTGCTTCATGCCCTGAAGCATCCGGATCGTATTAAATCATTGATCCTCACCGGTAGTTCCGGCCTTTTCGAAAACGGAATGGGAGACACTTATCCAAAGAGAGGCGATTATGAATACATCCGCAAAAAAACTGAAATAACTTTCTACGATCCGAATATTGCCAGCAAAGAACTTGTTGATGAGGTTTACGGTATAGTTAATAATCGTATCCAGGCGATAAAGATCATTGCCCTGGCTAAATCTGCTATCAGGAATAATCTGGGAGAAGAGATCAGTCAGATCAGGCAACCCACCTTGCTGGTATGGGGAAATAATGATGCTGTAACACCACCGTTCGTTGGCCGCGAATTCCAAAGGCTCATCCCGAACAGCGAACTGTATTTTATTGACAAATGCGGTCACGCTCCAATGATGGAAACACCAGGTGAATTCAACTCGATCCTGCATAAATTTTTGACAAAGTTGAGCGAGCCTGCAGCGGTAGCCTGATTCTTGCCGTCTTGCACACCAAACAGCGGTTTTCTGCGTATATATTATGGCGGAAGACCGTAGAACAAGATTTGTTAAGAATAAAACTCACCGTACGTGTTAAACAAAGAGATTATCACAACGACAGTTCCCTCGCTTAGTCCTGAAGACACGGTGTTTCAGGCACTTGAGCTCATGAACGAGTTCCACGTTTCCCAACTGGCTGTTGTAGCTCAGGAAAAATACCTGGGACTTATTTTCGAAAATGACCTGCTCAATTTTGATGAAAATGCCACGCTGTCAACAATGACCGATCACTTGTCACGAATTGCGGTGCATGCAAATACACATTTTATAGAAGCTGTTCAGGCGGCAAATGATTACAGCCTCACTGTTGTTCCGGTAATTGATAAGGAAAGCGAATTTCTTGGAGTGATCCAGGCGACAGATCTTCTGAAGAATTTCGGGAAGGTGACCGGAGCAACCGAGCCGGGTGGAATAATCGTGCTGGAAATGGATCAGAGGAATTTCTCTTTTTCAGAGATCAGCAAACTGGTTGAAACCAACGACGCTCAGATCACACAACTTAATACCTATTGGGACACACAGGTCTCTGCATTCTTTGTAACGATCAAGATAAATAAATTTGAGATCAGCGATATACTCGCGACTTTCCAACGCTACGAGTACAACGTAAAATATTATTTCGGCGAAGAACTTTACGAGAACGAGCTGAAAGATAACTACGACCATCTCATGAATTATCTTAATATCTGATTGGATTCTGCGGGCATGGAAATTGTGAACCGGTTACCCGGGATACACTATATTACGTTCTATTATACTTAAACCAGCAGGTTGCCGGAGTTTACATCACATCTATTAAAAGCAATAGCATTGGCCGGCATCCGGACGGGATCGAAATATTTTGTACTTATTTGCCTGCTGGCTATCAGTTCGCTTTTTGCGAATGCTCAGCGCAATAGCCGTGATACTGTTCCTTTTGTTGAGCCTTCAAGGATCACTACAAATAACCGCACCGGCGGTACCGCCTTTATTGTAGGTGAGATCGAGATCTCCGGAAACAAAAGAACAAAACCTTACATTCTCGCCCGCGAGCTTCCATTCAAAACAGGCGATTCAGTTTATCTCCCCGATCTTGTAAATGGTTTTGAGATCGCACGACAGCAGCTGATCAACACCAGGCTGTTCAATGAAGCGGTGGTAGCACTAAAGTCATTTCGTGGGAACATCGTTGATATATCCATCACCGTTAAAGAACGCTGGTATATTTTTCCTTTACCATACCTGAAGCCGATCGACAGAAACCTTTCGGAATGGGCGAAGCAGGGATACGGACTTGACAGGGTAAATTATGGTTTCAAGTTCAATCACTATAATGCAACCGGTAGAAATGATAAGCTGAGACTGTTCCTTATCACCGGGTACAGCCGCCAGATTGAATTTCAGTACGACCAGCCTTATGCTGACAAGTCATTGAAGCATGGTTATAAATTAGCCTTCCAGTATTCCCAGAATAAGGAACTGAACTATAATACAATCGACAACCAGCAGAAATTTGTTGATACGTTTGGTCGCGGCACACGTCGCTGGCATGGTTCGGTTGAATATACCTATCGACCCGGTCTTCGTACATTCAATGGCGTTAGGTTATCACTCACAAACGAACAGGTTGATCCTGGTGTACTGATTTTGAATCCGCATTATTTTAATTACGGAAAATCCAGTGTTACATATCCCGAACTTTCATATACGCTCAATTATTTCAAACTTGATTACATTCCCTTTCCGTTAAACGGGTGGTCGGGAGAATTCAGTTTTATAAAGAGAGGTATTCATCGCAATATGAATATGTGGCAGTTTGGCGGTAAACTGAATGTGAATAGAGAGATTGCGCGCAAGCTTTATTTTGGATGGCAAAGCCAGGGTATTATACGTTTTCCTTTTGATCAGCCGTATATTAATCAGCGGATGTTTGGTTATGGTGATTTTTATCTGCGCGGTCTTGAAAAATACGTGATCGATGGTGTGGCGGGCGCTATCTCAAAACATAGTCTTCGCAAAGAACTGATCCGGTTCAGTATCCCAACCTATCTTAAATCAAAATCGCATGATCGGATTCCTTTCAAGATCTATGCACGAACCTTCGGCGATGTTGGTTATTCTTATTTAAAAAGTTCATATCCCAATCCTCTCAATAATCGTATGCTGTATACCGGCGGTGCTGGTATTGACATAGTTACGTTTTACGATTTTATTCTCAGGATAGATTACAGTTTTAATCAGCTCGGCGAAAACGGTCTATTTTTACATATTAAAGGTGATTTCTGATCTTCTTACCTAAGTTTGCATGATTATGAAAGTTGCAATCTATAGCAGGGCAATTGACATGGAGAACCATGTCCAGGTATTGCAACTGCTCGAAGAACTCGCTGCGGAAAAAATAGACCCGGTTATATACTATCCATTTTTTGAGATCATCAGGAATTTCAATTTTCCTGTACCCGTTTCAACATTTGCAAGTTCAGATGATCTTGATGATTCTTTTGATTTCCTCATAAGCCTTGGTGGCGATGGTACCCTACTCGACACCGTTATATTGGTGAAAGACAAAAACATTCCCGTTATAGGTATCAATTTTGGTCGGCTGGGGTTTCTTGCGAGCATTGGCCGCGATGAACTTCACAAGGCTGTGCGGGCGATTGTCAACCGCACCATTGTGATTGATCAGCGTTCACTGGTGCATCTTGATTCAAACCAGTTTTTATTCGACAATGTTCCTTATGGTCTCAATGAATTTGCGATCCATAAAACGGATACATCGCCGATGATCAAGATCCACACTTATCTGAACGGAGAATTTTTGAATACCTACTGGGCCGACGGTCTGATCGTATCGACTCCAACCGGATCAACAGGATATTCGCTTAGTTGTAACGGTCCGATCGTATTTCCGGATTCGGCGAGTTTCGTGATCACGCCGGTTGCACCTCATAACCTCAACGTAAGACCGATCGTGGTTCCTGACGATAATATCATTTCATTTGAAGTTGAAGGAAGAACCGATCAGTTTATCGTCGCGCTTGATTCAAGAAAGGAAATTGTGGACAGGAAAATTCAGCTTGCCGTCCGTCGCGAGTCATTTACCATGAGCGTGGTGCGTCTGAACGAAAATAATTTCCTCCAGACACTCAGAAATAAGTTGTCCTGGGGGCTTGATACAAGGAATTAACGTTTCAGATAAAAGAAAAAGCAAAATCCAGCGTTACTGACTTTGTACCTCTCGATTTTAGTTAATATATTGACGACTGTTTCAGTACTCTCTAAAATTGTCTCTCCGATCCCCTGGAAACCAGCTTAAAGACAAAACTTTTTATTATACTGAATTTATGAAGAAATTGTTTTTCGTTGTGTTGATGGCCATTACCGTGACGGCTACAAATGCACAATATGAGAGCATCGTACAACAGGGTGAGATCGGTTTTTCACTTGGTGCAAGCCATTACTTTGGTGATCTAAACACAAGGGCAAGCATCAATCGTCCCAAAATCGCCGTAGGCGCGTTTTTCCGCAAACAATTCGGAAACTATGTGGCGCTCCGTATCAGCGGTCATTATACCCAGCTTGGTTACTCAGATATATATTCGAAAGATAATGAGTACCAGCGTCGCCGTAACCTGAGCTTTAATTCAAATGTATTTGAACTCGCTGCACAGGGTGATTTCAACTTCTTTAAATTTCTTCCGGGAGATCCATATCATAGCTTTACGCCATACATCACCCTTGGTGCAGGTGTATTCAGCTATGATCCATACGCATATATCAACAACCAGAAAGTTTTCCTCCGTCCCCTGGGCACAGAGGGGCAGGGTCTCACAGAATATCCTGACCGCAAGCCATACAACACGATGGCATTTGCTTTCCCGCTTGGTGTTGGTATCAAATACGCCATAAACGAAAGGATGAATATCGGTGCCGAGGT
>JBEVNF010000486.1:0-4480 GCA_040508255.1 Flavitalea sp. | reverse complement strand
CTTTGGGAATCTGAGAAATGACTTACCAGAAGAAGATACTGATGTCCTTTTGTTATGGTAGGCATTTTACTAAACAAGGGCCGTCCATAGCCCGCGCAAACATGAAGATTGCTCCCGGTGTTTGAGGCACCTGTTAACCCTCCTTCTCCTGACCAGTTACTTGCAATAATCAGACTTGCATCGCTATAAACCGCCGATGGATCTTTTCCTGTAATATCATATAGTTGCCAGTCATAGTCGTCTTCCATTGTAGCTGGCGTGATGAGAAATCCAAGTGTACCGGTTTCAAAACACGTGAATTTGTACCAGAATGGATTTTTGTCTGAAAGTTCGTCTTTGCACGCCGGATTAGGCACTCTTCGGTTACCACAAAGTGGTACAGTTTTCTGCTCAAAGGATGCGGTTCCGCAAACCGGGAAAGCAGTTTGTGGGTTTTGCCCCAGGCCATAGCAAACAGTTGGAGAGCGCTGTGCACCTGCAATAAAAGTTGTGAAAAGAAGGAAGATGAAAATTGCAGCTGTTTTGAAATTCATAACTTGTCTGACTCATTGAAGCCACCTGCCGCTGCAAGGGTCCTCAATTTCTTTTAAGGGATGTTTCGCAAGTTAGCGATTGAGGGAAAGTCAGAGAAATCTTTGACCGGGGTAAAATAGAAACGGGACCCCGGTGAGGTCCCGTTTTCGAAATCGAGTTTCGAAAGTACTGAATTATTTGGCGACTGAAGCACGGATCACGTTTAGTGCTCCCCCCTGGCGGAACCACTCGATCTGCTGACCGTTATAGGTGTGGTTCAGCACGATCTTATCCTGGGTGCCATCTGCATGATTCAACACCATGGTCAGCGGTTCTCCGGGTGTAAAAGCCTGAAGCCCAATTATATTGATATCATCATTTTCCTGGATCTTTTCATAATCCTCTTTGTTATCGAAAGTCAGAGCAAGCATACCCTGTTTTTTCAGGTTTGTTTCGTGAATACGTGCAAAGCTTCTCACAATGATCGCACGTACACCAAGGTGACGGGGTTCCATTGCGGCATGTTCACGGCTTGAACCTTCACCGTAGTTTTCATCACCTACTACAATGGTTCCGATACCGTGCGCCTTGTAATCACGTGCGGCCTGGGGTACGCCCTGGTATTCACCTGTCAGCTGATTCTTTACTGAATCAGTTTTATCGTTGAAATAATTCACGGCACCGATCAGCATGTTGTTACTGATATTATCGAGGTGACCACGGAACTTCAACCAGGGTCCTGCCATGGAAATATGATCAGTGGTACATTTTCCTTTTGCTTTGATGAGCAGTTTAAGTCCAAGCAGATCTGTTCCTTCCCAGGCCTTGAATGGTTCAAGCAATTGAAGTCTTGAGCTGTCAGGACTTACAACAACCTGTACCTTGCTACCGTCTTTTGCGGGTTCCTGGTAACCTGCATCCTCAACCGAGAATCCGTTTGGTGGTAACTCAACACCTGTTGGTTCATCGAGTTTCACGTCAATACCATCTTCGTTTCGGAGTGAGTCTTTAAGAGGATTGAAGGTGAGGTCACCAGCAATCGCGAGGGCAGTAACTATTTCAGGCGATGCAACAAAAGCATGTGTGCTTGCCAGACCATCATTACGTTTCGCAAAGTTTCTGTTGAATGAAGTAATGATCGAGTTCTTGCGGTTTGGATCATCTATGTGACGGGCCCACTGACCTATACATGGACCGCAGGCGTTTGCAAGTACCACACCACCGATCTTATCAAAGGTTTTCAGAAATCCATCTTTTTCAATCGTATATCGTACAAGTTCAGAACCTGGTGTAATGGTATATTCTGCGCGTGTTTTAAGATTTTTTGAGATTGCCTGTTGAGCCAGTGAAGCGGCGCGGCTGATGTCTTCATAAGAGGAATTGGTGCACGAACCTATAAGTGCAACTTCAAGCTTTTCCGGCCAGTTGTTGGCACGTACGGCTTCACCGAATTTGCTGATGGGCCATGCGAGATCCGGTGTGAACGGACCGTTTACATGTGGTTCGAGTTCATTGAGATCGATCTCGATCAGCTGGTCGTAATATTTAGCGGGATCTGCATATACTTCGGGATCAGGGCGAAGATGTTCAGCGATGCCATCTGCCAGTGCTGCAACTTCTTCACGGCCTGTTGCCTTAAGATAGGCAGCCATTTTCTGGTCATAGGTAAAGATTGAACAGGTAGCGCCAATTTCAGCCCCCATGTTACAAACGGTTCCTTTACCCGTTGCACTCATACTGTCCGCACCTTCACCAAAATATTCAACGATCGCACCGGTACCACCTTTAACTGTCAGGATACCTGCAACTTTAAGGATCACATCTTTTGCACTTGTCCAGCCACTCATTCTTCCGGTGAGTTTAACACCGATCAGTTTTGGCATTTTCAGCTCCCATGGGAGACCTGCCATCACGTCCACTGCATCGGCACCACCCACGCCAATGGCGACCATCCCGAGACCGCCGGCATTTGGCGTGTGGGAATCCGTTCCGATCATCATCCCACCGGGGAAAGCGTAATTCTCAAGAACCACCTGGTGAATAATGCCCGCACCTGGTTTCCAGAAACCGATACCGTATTTGTTGGAAATCGAAGCAAGGAAGTCGTATACCTCTTTGTTTACATCGTTTGCCGTTGCGAGATCCTGCACGGCTCCGGCCTTGGCCTGGATCAGGTGATCACAGTGAACCGTTGATGGAACCGCAACCTTTGCCCTTCCACAGGTCATAAACTGAAGAAGCGCCATCTGGGCCGTTGCATCCTGCATGGCCACCCTGTCGGGCGCAAAGTCAACATATTTTTTACCTCTTTCATACGCCGTTTCAGCGGTTTTGAAAAGGTGACTGTAAAGGATTTTTTCCGCTAACGTGAGGGGAGTGCCTGTAAGTTTGCGTGCTGCTGCGATCTTAGCGGGCATTTCGGCATAAACTTTCTTAATTAGATCCAGGTCAAATACCATAAGTGGGGATTTTAATTTGTTTGTTGCCGGGAGAAAAATTTCGCCGCGGCTAACTTTTTGATATGATGGATATTGCAAGGAATATACCATCCTGAGGCATTTCAAATTTACCGAAAATTGACCTTATGCAAATACCCCGGTTTGCATCATTTTATTAAATTTTCTAAATTAGAGTTATGAACCGTTTCAGATATTTTATCGAATGGCAATTATTTGGGGTGTGTGCATCTATCGGTAAGTATATGGGCATAGCTCCATCGCGCATCAGGTCGTGGTTCATCTACATTTCATTCCTCACAATGGGGTCGCCACTGATCGTTTATTTTATTCTTGCTTTCTGGAAGAATATGAAGGATTATATCCTGTCGTTCAGAAGAAATCCTTTCAGATATCAGTAATCAGATCACCGCTTTTCTCAGCTTTACCAGTTTATTCAGCAGCCCTTCCAGAAGATCAAGTTTCAGCATATTTGCACCGTCGCTTTTTGCTACCGCGGGGTTTGGATGCGTTTCAATAAATAATCCGTCTGCTCCGGTTGCTATTGCTGCACTTGCAATTGTACCAATTAATTGAGGATTACCACCGGTTACACCTGAAGTCTGATTCGGGGTTTGAAGGCTGTGTGTTACATCCATCACTACCGGAGTGCCGTGTTCTTTCATCCATGGAATGTTGCGGAAGTCAACCACCATATCCTGGTAACCAAAGCTGTTTCCCCTTTCAGTGAGGATCACTTTTTCGTTACCAATGTTGCGGATCTTATCAGCTGCGAATTTCATGGCTGGTCCGCTGACGAACTGACCTTTCTTTACGTTTACGATCTTACCAGTTGCCGCACATGCGATCAGAAGATCAGTTTGCCTGCAAAGGAATGCAGGGATCTGAAGTATATCAATATATTTTGCTGCGAGCTCAGCTTCATCATGGGCATGAATATCTGAAGTAACAGGTAGCTTATAAGTGTCTGCAACTTTTTTCAGGTAGATGAGTGCGGTTTCATCACCAATGCCGGTGAAAGAAGATGCACTTGTTCTGTTTGCTTTGCGATAGGATGCTTTGAAGACATATGGAATGCCCAGGTTCTTACAAATTGTGGAAACCTTATCTGCTACTTCGAGCACCAGTTCTTCGCTTTCAACAACACAGGGTCCCGCGATCAGGAAGAAATTCTTTTCGTCGTACTGTTGTCCTTTGAAGAGGTCGGTTAGAAAGTTTTGCATGATGCAAATATAATGTTTATCTCCCCTCCTTTGAAGGAGGGGTAGGGAGGTTGATTATAATAACCTGAAAAATCCCAGATCCACCAGTTTTTACCCCATACTCGCTTGTTGAAAACATATTAGGTTCGCTAATGCCAAACCGTTTCAATAACAACTCTTACCTCCGCAACTACAGAAAGGAAAATCGATCTTCTGCAACTCCTGCCGAAGCCTCTTTTGAGATTTGAGAATGGTATGGTGTGGGATTCTTTGCAGGAGGTTTTGGCGGGTATAACGGAGGCGTTTGAA
>JBEVNF010000246.1:0-5631 GCA_040508255.1 Flavitalea sp. | reverse complement strand
GCTGAAATGAAATACAGCCGATACAATTCGCATTGCAGGCTGGTGAACTGGGAACGGGGCATTCCCATCTTCCCATAAAAAAATTTCTTGCCGCAGGGCAGTTATAGGTAAGACAGCAATTTTCTGCGAGATGTTTTACAAGCCTGTTCTGCGGATATGACTTCAATAAAGTTTCAACCCCGCTCTCGATGGTTGGTGTATCGTAACCCGCGCATTCCTGGCGGATATCCTGTTCAATGCGAACTGCAGGAACATAGAATTTTGAATCAAGCCAGCCTGCTGCAGTATAACAAAATAATGGAAGGGTGGGAGCGTCGGCTGTTGTTTCATAAGCTGAGATCCAGAGTCCGGTATGCGCGGGCGGAATAAAGGCGGCAACGGCCCAGCCTTTTTCACATAGACGCATTTCGCCTGTGTTTACATCGATACCAATTCCACGGCGACCCGGCAACTCATACAGCGATCCGCCCTCAGGCAGTTCGATCCACTCATCTTCCGGAATGGGAAATGCATCCCAGCCACTGCGGCCGGCGGTATATAAACTGGTATCCTCGAAAATATTCCCCTTACCGTCTGAATATAAAATGTAGGGTGATTGCTGTAATGACATCTGCTTCCTTTGGTTAAATCCCGCAGGCAGATTATTATCTATTGATTATGAGGGAGTTATTTAAGAATTGTTCCCGGTTCACGAATCTTTGATCAATGCTGCTGCAGGTAATGTCTGCAAAATTCGTGAATTTGATCGAGTTCTTCGAATTGAAGATTGTGCCGGAGGTCAAAATGGTAAGTTTTATCGTTGGAAGTATCGATCGTGATCATGTCGTACTTCGCGTCGATATGCGAAATATGAGACCAGATCAGGAATTTGCTTTCAGGAAGTGCGGGAATAGTAATTCCGGTATGATGGAGGGCGACATATTCGGTGTTGCCAGCCTTTTTTTCCAGGAAAAACAAGTAAATGAACACAATGCTCAACAAAAGATGAACGGCGCCATTCAGCCAGTTTTCGCGGATCAGCTGATGAAGCCCGATACCGAGGAAAAACACAAACTCAAGAAACCTGAAGAAGAGATTCACTTTTGGAAGTTCATCGAGGATATTTTTTGCAACGAATACGAGCAGGAAAATATCAACCGCTATCAGGAACAGACAACCAAAATAAATATAACTGCCTCCCGGTTGCAGCACGTGCGTGAAGGCGTGTATCAGGATCAGCACCGCTGCAGTGGTATGCAGGAGCTTGCCTGAACGCTTAAGATTTTGAAATGCGGGATGAACGATCGGTAGTGCGAGTGAATTCATACAGCAGTAATTTAACCGAAGATGCAACGCCGGAAAAATTCCACAACTGTTTTTTTATTTTTTACTCAGGAAGGGAGATACTGGCGGCAGAAGTCATTGAATTCATCTTCATCTGCTTCACCTTCTTCATCAATTGTCTCTTTCTGAAACAATTTATTGTTTTTGAAATCAAGCGTCAACATATTATCCTTAAGCACAATATTGTTGAAATCCTGCCAGGTGTATTTCCTTTTGAAGAGCGAATTAAAAACGATCACCTTGTCTGTAAAACCGATCTCCAAAGGGAACTTTGCGTGAAACTCGAAAAATCCAAGAAGTGCCAATGGAAAAACGAGCCACTGAAAATAAGGCATGATCGTCCACACAAGTGCTGCAAAAAATAATGCACGGTTATATTTCACACTCTCAGCTTTGCGAACATATTGCAACCAGATATTTCTTGCCACCAGGAAAGCAACAAAAATAAATCCCACCAGATATTTGATAGTGTTGTGCGGAGTGATCAGATGTTCACGTAAAAACATAAGCGCAGATGCAGTACAGATCAGCAAACTGATTGCATCAATGTATTTCACATTGTCATTCCGGAGTGTAACGAGATAGGTAAAAACCATGTATTAGTTATTGCTTGCTACGAGCAAATTACACAACTTCCACAAAATATGCGCGCCAACATTCGCATCCCAGTCATTATCACCTACGCCGATCTCTACAAGATCAAAGCCGATAAGCTTACGACCACTCTGTAGAATTTTTTTCAGGAGATAATAAACCTGCTCTGCTTCAAACCCGCCCTGAACGGGTGTTCCGGTGTTTGGACAAAGCTTCGGATCAAGTCCGTCAATATCAAAACTGAGATAAACTTTTTCAGGAAGATGCGCGATGATCTCGTCTGTTATCTGTTTCCAGTTTTGTCCTTCATACTGACGCTCCTTAATGTCTTTGTCGAGATAAGTGATCACCCTGAAGTTACTGTTGCAAACAAAACGCCATTCTTCTTCTGAATAATCGCGCACGCCAAGCTGAACAAGTTTGGTAATGCCGGGTAGTTCAGACATCGCGTTGTACATGATGCTTGCGTGGCTGTATCTGAATCCTTCGTAAGTTTTTCTTAAGTCGCAATGAGCATCAACCTGCAGTATTCCAAACTCACCGTGCTTTTCTGTGAGTGCTTTATAGAAACCGAGTGGCGCAGCATGATCACCACCAAGAAGGGCAACAAGCTTATCTTTTTTCAGCAATTCGGATGTCTGATCATAAACCCACTGGTTAAGAAAGTTTGCACCTTCATTAATATCCCTGAGTGATTTGCACATGAAGTTATTTTTTGCGATAGCTTCTCCATGCGAAATATAGTCAATGAGCAGTTCGGCTTCCTTGCGGAGATAGTCGCTCTTCATCAGGATTTTCTTGTCGATACTCCGCATGTGGATACCATGTTTCCAGGCGTCGTCTGTTTCGGGATCAAAAAGATCCACCTGCATACTTGCTTTGAAAATATGATCGGCGGCACGGGCAGTACCGGCCCTGTAACTAACTGTAACTTCCCAGGGAACCGGTACAATTACCAGTTTTGCGTCTTCTTCTGTGAACGGAAGTCCGAAAATGTTGTTGTCAGGGTTGCTTGCTCCGTTGAGGTCAAAATTTGATAAATCTGTCATTTCTATGCACTGCTACTGAAAAATCGTTTCGCAAGGTAGTAACAGTATTGTTAAGTTGCAAAATATGGGCTTCTGGTTGCACGTCTGGTACCCTCCGTGGCTTTCTGAACTCCGTTTCGAACGGCTTCGGCGGCTCCGCTGAAGCTCTGCAGAACCAGTGTGCCCATATGTTTGCCGTTCAGATTGCAGAGGGAAGGTAGATAATGGAATTAAATCTTATTAATTATTAACAAATCAAGACTTTAGCGGAACAAAATCCCATCCATTTTTGTCATAGCTTTGCCACGAATTTTAGAGAGATATGAAGAAGATACATATTGCCATCCTTGTTTGCATAGCCGTCGTGATAGCGTTGCTTATCAGCACGATGGGTGATTTGGCCAGTTACGAAACGCTTGCCTCCGCCCGTCAGAAGGAGGGTAAAAGTGTGACCATAATCGCCCAGCTTGACAAATCAGCCGACAAACCTATTGTTTATGATCCCGCCCGTAATCCTAATTACACCTCTTTTCATGTGGTAGACTCTCTGGGCAATAAGGCCCGGGTGAATTATTATTTTGAGAAGCCCATGGATATGGAAAAGAGTGAAAGAATAGTGTTAAAGGGAAAAATGAATGGAGATGTGTTTGAGATCACCCGCAAAGATGGTATCCTGATCAAGTGTCCTTCGAAATACAAAGACGATCCTAAAGCTGCGTACAACAACCTCACTCAAAAATAATGTGATCAGATGGATTATATAGGTGAACACCTTTGGCCGGGGCAGTTGGGGCACTTCCTGGTAGTACTTTCTCTCGTGGCGTCACTTGTTGCGACAATCGCATATTTCAAGGCAACCACCGCAAAGCTTGAAGAGCTTGCAATTTCATGGAAGAAGATCGCGAGAACAGCATTTATTCTTGACCTCGTTTCTGTGATCGCTACTTTTCTTTTGATCTTTTTTGTTTTCTACAATCACTACTTCGAATATTATTACGCCTGGAACCACTCAGACAAATCGCTGAAACTTGGGTACCTCGTTTCAAGTATCTGGGAAGGACAGGAAGGTAGTTTCCTTTTGTGGGCGTTCTGGCACGGTGTGCTTGGATGTATGGTAATGCGTGTGTCAAAGAAATGGGAAGCGCCGGTGCTGACCATCGTGAGTTTTGCACAGGTGTATATGGCAACCATGGTGCTTGGTATTCATTTCTTCGGCATCAAGATCGGTAGTTCACCGTTCCTGCTTACGAGATACATGAATCCTGCCTTCCTTGAGATCAAGGATTATCTTTCATTACCGGTGTTCCAGGATGGTAATGGATTGAACCAGCTGTTGCAGAATTACTGGATGCAGATCCACCCGCCGATCATTTTCCTTGGCTATGCATCTTTTCTTATTCCATTTGCTTTTGCACTTGCTGCGCTTTGGAAAAAAGAACACAGCACCTGGACCAAACATGCAATGCCATGGGCTTTGCTTGCGCTCGCCGTTCACGGTCTGGGTATCATGATGGGTGCACGCTGGGCTTATGAGTCACTGAACTTTGGTGGTTACTGGGCATGGGATCCCGTGGAGAATGCATCAATGGTGCCATGGCTGATACTTGTTGCCGGTATACATACGTTGCTGATCTATAATTCAACCGGGCATTCGCTTCGTTCAACTTATTTCTTCTTTATACTTGGTTTCCCGCTGATTCTTTATTCGAACTATCTCACAAAGAGCGGTGACCTCGCTGATACATCTGTGCACGCGTTTACAAGTCTCGGGCTCAACTGGCAGCTTCGTATTGGTGTATTGTTGTTTGCACTACCGTCGCTTGCATTTTTTGCACAACGATATAAAAACATTCCTTTCATTGCGAAAGAAGAAAAAACTTATTCGAGAGAATTCTGGATGTTTATCGGTTCACTGATACTGGTGCTTTGTGGCGGATTTGTGGCTGTGTTTACATCTTTGCCCGTTATTAATAAGATCTTCAACACGAACTTCAACATAGGAACAGACGTTGAGTTTTTCTACAACAGGGTAGTGATCTTTGTTGCAGTGGTATTAGGTGTACTTACAGCAGTGACCCAGTTTCTGAAATATAAAGACACAAACAAGATTGAATTCTGGAAGAAACTTATCATCCCGACAATCATTTCAATCGTTATCAGCGGAGCTATCTCCATGTGGGGTGGTATCGACTATGATACATATGGGCTTGGCTTCCTGATCGCTATTCATATTTCATTGTTTGCAGGTGTTTATGCGGCTGTTGCGAATGCTGCCTATCTGTGGACAGGTTTGAAAGGTAAGCTTAAGGTTGCGGGTGCATCTGTAGGTCACGTTGGATTTGGCGTGTTCCTCGTTGGTTTGCTGATCTCATCATCCAAGAAAGAAATCCTTTCTGTTAACCGTATCAATCCTCTGAATTTTGGTGAAGGAAATAAGATCACGGGAACTGGTATGGAGAATCTGACCTTGTATCATGGTATTAAAAATGACATGGGTGAATACTATGCAACCTATGTTTCTGACAGCACGGTAGACAATGGTAAGAAAATCTATTTCCGTATTGAGATGGAGAAGAAAGATGGATCGGATAAGTTTACGCTTTATCCAGATCTGATGAGAAATACAAAGGGTGACCAGGGGATCTCAAATAATCCTGATGCAAAACATTACTGGAACAGGGATATT
>JBEVNF010000244.1:0-4471 GCA_040508255.1 Flavitalea sp. | reverse complement strand
GCCACGCTCGCGAACAAGTGCAGTAATGAAAGCTGACTTATCTGACAATGCGGCAAGAGTGAACGGATCAAGTCCCGCACGAACATGCACTTCGTTCAACAGATCGATTGCTTCCTGGGAAACAGTACCGGTTGACTGAACAAGCGCTTCTGCGCGGGTCAGTAAAATATCCGCATACCTGATCAACGGAAAATCATTTGCGTGATGCCTGTCATCAGCCTGCGGATCGATCGGGTATTTAAGGCTTCGGGGATTCTGATATTCAACCCCGGTCAGCAGGTTGATAGATGCACCTGTCGTTGAGGTATAGGATGTAAGAATAAGATTTTTTCTCTTATCATTCGCACCAAAGGTATTATAAAATGCAAGGGGGATGCAAACCTGCGTAGCCGTATTGAAAACGGTGGTTGGATACTGCGGAGGCAATGCATTCGCTGTCCAGACATTTCCGAAGTTGATGCGGCCGATGGCCGGATACACAAAAACCATTTCCGTGTTACCTTTATTTGCCTTCGCAAACAAAGCTGAATAATCCGGTTGCAAATGATATAACCCAAGCTCCATTACCTGCTTCGCGGCTTCAGCAGCTTTTGCCCAGTTTCTCGTTTGCAGATAAAATTTCGCAAGCACACCAAGCGCAGCGCCTTTAGATGCCTTGCCCGTAACCTGTATAGTGCCGGGCAGATCAGTCGCAGCAGCTGTTAGTTCAGTTTCAATAAATGTGAGCAACTCCGGCTCAGCAACTTTTGGTGTGCTGAAATTATCGTTAGGACTTGTGAATGGTTGTGTGTTCAAAGGAACGGGACCGAACCAATTGTAGAGATAGAAATAAGCAAGCCCACGCAGAAATCTGGCTTCAGCAGTGATCAGTTTCTTTTCAGTATCACTCAACTCAGAATTTGAGGACAGACTATTCAATAATATATTGGCATCCCTGATCGTTGTGAAGTTCTTATTGTAGAATTGCGAGATGAAGGGAGTTGTTGGCAGCCAGTTGAAGTTTTGAAATGGCAGCAGATCAATATTCAAAATACCACGGTAGTTCACCAGGTTATCAGTTGTAGCCTCTTCAACATAAATCCTGTTGGCACCCGGGTCAGCAATAAACTGACCATTTGCATAAACACCATTCAATAATGCAACCGCACCTTTCTTCGTGGCGAGAAATTCATCAGACAATTCTGAAGGCGGTGCAATTTCAAGTCCTTTCTTGCACGAACCCATCGATATCAGCAAAACGATGGATAAAATATGATAGGTAAGTTTCATTGTTTTTCTGTTTAGAATTTCACATTAAGACCAAGAGAAAATGTTCTTGCAGATGGATACGAATTTCTGTCAACGCGAACTATAGTTGAACCTGTAGAATTCACATCCGGATCAAACCCTTCGTAGTCTGTAAACGTTTTCAGATTTTGAGCACTCACAAATACATTTGCACCGTTTATAAACTTCCAGCCATTAACAGGCAATCTATACGAAAGCAAAACATTCTTGATCCTGATAAACGAAGCATCATTCACTGTATATGAATTCACGTTGCCACCGCCGTATTTAGTGAAATCAACACCCGAGGGATATTCATTTGTTGGATTATCAGCTGTCCATCGGTTAAGCAACGGTTTCGCCAGCCGGTTACGATAGGGATCGTTTGGATATAAAGCATCTACCATTGCGAAATTGAAAAGCGAATATCCCTGCGCACCGTCTATAAATATGCTCAGATCAAACGGGCCAAATGAAAAGGAATTATCCAATCCCCATGTAAAATCGGGAAAGCTTTTACCAAGCACTACCCTGTCAGCGGCATCGATCTTGCCGTCATTGTTTACATCTTTCCATTTTGGAACACCTGGAACAGCAACGCCTTTCTGTGCTGAGTTTGCAACTTCTTCGGCTGACTGGAATATACCATCAGCCTGGTAACCAAAGTATGCGAACAACGGATCTCCTGGTCTTGCAATGGCGCTTGTGCCATACAAGGTGTTAACAATTGAAGGAACATTACCAATGCTTGTAACTTCATTGCTCAGGGTAGCGATATTAAAGGTTGTCTTCCATCCAAACTTACCGTTCAGATTGACCGAAGTAAGAAACAACTCAAATCCACGGTTCCTTACGCTGCCGATATTCGTTGTGATAGAACCAAAACCAGTTGACATCGCGATTGGCAAACTGATGAGTAAATCTTTGGTCTTCTTAATAAAGAAGTCCGCAGATCCTGTAAGCCTTCCTCCGAAAAATCCGAAGTCGATTCCCGCATTATATTGCTCAGTTGCTTCCCAGCGAAGATCCGGATTTGGAATACGTGTTGGTCCCACTGTGTTCAACTGGTCAGGACCGAAATTTACCTGTCCGCCTCCTGCATAAGTTGCATAGGCATTGCCAATCCCTATATCATCATTTCCTATCTGACCATAACCTGCACGAAGTTTCAGATCAGAGAAGAGTTCCAGATTTTTGATGAAAGCTTCTTCTGATAATCTCCATGCCCCCGCGAAAGAAGGGAAATAACCATAGGGATTATTCTTTCCGAAATTGGAAGAACCATCAGCTCTGAATGAAGCGGTGAAGAGATACTTTTTATTAAAACTATAGTTTACACGTGCGAGATATGAGTTAAGTCTTCGGCGTGTTGTGAGACTCGAAAGATCATCAAGGTTTGTATCACCAAGCTCAAGCGCATTTGTACCTGTAAGATCAGAAGGAAATCCACGAATGGTTCCATTAAATCTTCTCATATCAAATTGCTGGTAAGTATAACCAGCTACGGCGCTGACACTATGCTTACCGTGATCTTTCTGATAGTTCAGCAAACCTTCGATCAATGAAGTATTTAACTCACCGGTTAGAATGGATGCTCCACCGTTGTAACTGTTGCCGCGTTGAGTGATCGTACTTTTATAAACATCTGTTCTTGAATTGCTGAAATCTGAACCCAATGTAACTCTTGCTGACAGACCAGGTATAATAGTATACTCTCCAAAAATATTACCGAAAGTCCGGTTATTTTTTCCCCGTGCAGAAGAACCGAGTGCAATTGCATATGGATTGTCAAGTGTCACAGAAACAGCCTGACCACTTTCTGGTCGAACATAACTGCCATCCGGATTATAGACATTAAATATCGGTGGAATCACAGATATGGAGTTGATAACATCTGCATCCTGGTTAACCTGGTTGCTTCCGGTTGGTACCTGCTGATCTTTTAATTGAGCTGCATTGACATTGATGCCAAACCTAAATTTTTCACTTGCACGATGTTCAAGATTTAACCTTGCCTGGAGACGCTGGAAGTTTGTATTAAGAATTATTCCACCCTGGTTATTATAGTTCAGCGATGTAAAGAAGGTAGTCTTTGCATTGCCTCCTGAAAATGATAAATTATGATCCTGCGTGTATGCATCTCTGAATATTACATCCTGCCAATCTGTGCCTGCACCATAACTCTGGATAAGTGCAGGTGTAAATGGCTGAACCACTCCACGTGCAGCAGCAAGTTCATTCATAGTTTTGACATAATCTGAAGTATTCAAAAGATCAAGTTTTCTCTGAACGTTTGCAAGTGATCCTGTCACTGTATAATCAACATTCAATCGTCCGTCTTTTCCTTTCTTCGTGGTGATCAGCACTACCCCATTGGCTCCCCTTGAGCCATAGATCGCAGTCGCAGACGCATCTTTCAGAATTTCGATTGACTGTATGTCTGCAGGGTTGATTGAATTCAATGGATTTGCTGGCGGCGGATTACCGCCAAAACCAATACCCATGGCAACAATTGGTGCTGCGTTGTTGATCGGAAATCCATCAACAACGTATAATGGTTCGTTGCCCGCATTTATTGAACTGGATCCACGGATGCGGATTGAGACGCCTCCGCCGGGTGCAGCACTAGACTGCGTTACCTGCACACCTGCAGCGCGACCCTGTATTAATTGCGCCACAGAATTGTTCGCGCCACCCTTATTGAAGTCGTCACTTCTCAAAGAAACTACTGAGCCGGTGAGATCAGATTTTTTCCTGGTTCCATAGCCAACCACAACAATGTCTTCCAGCGATTGGGAATCACCGCTAAGGGTAATGTTGATAGCATTCCTGTTACCAACCCGTGATTCCTGTTTCTGAAATCCTACTGCAGTAAAGACCAAAACGCTGTTACTACCTTCAACAGTGATTGTGTATTCGCCCGCAGCATTGGTGGCTGTTGCGGTTTCAGTGCCTTTGATTGTTACAGTGACACTTTCGATTGGTTCGCCGGTATCATTGGAAACCTTACCGGCAACAACTTTACCCTGTGCAAAGGATAGTTGGGATAGCGTAAGTGAAAGCAACAAAAACAGTAACGATTTTGTATGCGATAACTTTTGCCTTGTTTTACTCATAGCATCAGTTTTGTTATGTAGTTATTAGATATGGTGATAAATAATGAGTTTGGAAAATGCAATACAATCCCCTGATGTAACATTTCAGA
>JBEVNF010000226.1:0-8107 GCA_040508255.1 Flavitalea sp. | reverse complement strand
CTGTTAATGCTGATCGTTTCATTTTCCGGGTTTTCGCAGGATATGGTATCGATCCTACATCCTGACCACCAGAATATCCAATATTACGGCCGCTTTGACCAGTCAAACCCAAAGCTTCCAAGGTTCTGGGCGGCAGGGTCCATGATCGTGACCAGGTTTTCGGGCGGGGATTGTGAGGTGTTCCTGAATGACCAGGTTTATGAGGGAGCGTCTCATAACTACATAGAGGTAAAAGTAGATAATATTGACCCTGTAAGGATCCAGTTACGGGCGAAAACCAACAGGATCCAGATCGCAAAGGATTTGCCCGGTGGAGATCATACAGTAACTATTACCAAGAACACCGATGCTTCTGTTGGATACCTTGAGTTGAGGGGATTTAAATGTAACAGCCTGTTACCTCCGCCTCCGGTTCCATCACGCAAAATTGAATTTATTGGTGACGATATCATGGCCGGCGTTGGTGGAGATAGTACTTATGCACCCTGCGACAGTGAGAACTGGTATGAACAAAGCACAGCTTACCATGGATATGCGGTTGCTGCTGCCCGACAACTACAGGCGCAATATTACATGTCCGCCGTTAATGGCATTGGCCTGCGAAAGGGTGGCGGAGAAGCGAATGTTGCCATGCCTTTGCTTTATGACAAGATCGATCAGAACAAGGATAAGATTGAATGGGATTTCAGGAAGTTTCAACCTGATGTCGTCGTGATCGGTCTTGGGGCGAATGATGCACTGACGGATTCTGCAGGATTTGCAAATGCATATATCAGTTTCCTGAAAACCGTTCGCCAGAAAAATCCGTCTGCAAGAATAGTTTGCGTTGCTGTGAAAACCGGCAGGCAGGGTTCGGGTAAATTAACAACGATGATCCCTGCAATGGTTGCTGCAGCAAAAAATACTGTTGATGCAAGGATCGATGCTTTGGTGATCAATGGTATGTTTAACAAAGGATGTAATGGTTATCCGCATATCACCGAGCAACTGCAGATCTCAATGCAGTTGAATGATTATTTAAAGAAGTTAATGGCGTGGTAGCTCAAAAAAAGATCATGAAAAAATTATGGATTGCAATGCTGATGTTTTCCGGGACGCTCTCTGCGCAGGATTCATCAAAACCCAACATTATACTCATTGTTGCAGACGATCTTGGTATTGGTGATCTTGGAGTGTATGGTCAGAAAAAGATCAGGACACCCAATATCGATGCACTTGCTAAAAACGGAATGCGATTCAATCAGTTCTATGCAGGCACTTCGGTATGTGCACCATCGAGAGCATCTCTGCTTACCGGGCTCAACACCGGGCATACAGCAATCAGGGGCAACAAGGAAATGCAGCCGGAGGGCCAGTTTCCGTTGCCTGAACAAAGTTTCACTATAGCAGAACTTTTGCGCAACGCAGGCTATAGAACAGGTGATTTTGGAAAATGGGGACTTGGACAGGTGGGTTCAACCGGCGATCCTTTGAAGCAGGGCTTTGATGTTTTTTATGGCTACAATTGCCAGCGACAATCACATAATTACTATCCCGATCATTTATGGAGCCAGGATATAAAAGTAAATCTGCCTGAAAACACTTTTACAACTTTCAAAACTTATGCTCCTCAATTGATCCAGGAGCAGGCATTAAAGTTTATCGATAACAGCAAGAACAAACCTTTTTTTCTTTACCTGTCATATACATTGCCGCATGCTGCATTGCAGGTGGAGGCAGACCCGGCGTTTGAGCAATACAAACAGGCATTCAAAGAGAAACCGGTTCCGGTGCAGACGCCTTGGAACGGTCAGGGTTACGCACCGCAGGAATTTCCGCATGCAGCTTATGCTACGATGGTACACAAGCTTGACGGGTATGTTGGCCAGGTGGTTGCTGCCGTCAAAAACAAAGGTCTCGAAAACAATACGATAATCATTTTTACGAGTGATAATGGGCCCCATAAAGAAGGTGGCAACGATCCTGATTTCTTTAAAAGCAATATGGGATTTCGTGGATATAAGCGGGATCTGTACGAAGGTGGTATAAGGGTACCAATGATTGTCAGCTGGCCGGAACATATCAAACGCAACCGGGTTTCAGAACATATTGCTGCATTCTGGGATATACTACCAACTTTTGCAGAACTTACACAACAGAAGATCACAACCAACACAGACGGACTTTCATTTGTGTCTGAACTTTTTGGAAAGCGCCAGGAAATTCATGAGCAACTGTATTGGGAGTTTCATGAAAATGGTGGCAGGCAGGCATTACGAATGGATCAATGGAAAGGATATCGTGAGAATGTGATCAAAGATGAGTTTGCACCCATTGAACTTTATGATCTGAGAAATGATCCCGGTGAAAAAAAGAATGTCGCGCGTAAGTTTCCTGGTATCGTAAGCCGTATGCGTGAGGTTATGTTATTGCAACATGTGGAGAGTGATGATTTTCCATTGATGAGATATGAATAAATTTGAATGATGAACAGAACCGGATTATTGATCCCGATTTCGATATTTACTTTGATCGCCTGTAACAGTGTGTCATCGGAAGAACAGGCAAGACTTGACAGTATTGCACATTGTGAAACTCCAATGCCATCACGTTTTGCTGTGGCAAAAGCCGACTCTGTCAATATTCCTGTATCACCGGATAGCGGTGATCACAAAGGAATGGTATTTATTGATGGTGGTTCTTTCGCAATGGGTGCTGTAGATAAGATAGGTCGTGATGATGAATACCCTCAGCATAAGGTTTCTGTAGATGGTTTCTGGATGGATGTTACAGAAGTTACAAATGCCCAGTTTGCAGCCTTTGTAAAAGCAACCGGCTATGTAACAACCGCTGAGCAAAAACCAGATTGGGAAGAACTGAAAAAGCAGGTGCCCCCGGGTACTCCAAAACCCGCTGACAGTCTGCTTGTGCCGGCTTCCCTGGTATTTGCCGCAACCTCATCACCTGTTCCGCTCGATAATCCTGCGCAATGGTGGCAATGGGTGAGTGGTGCGAACTGGAAACATCCGCAGGGACCTAAGAGTACAATTGAAGGAAAAGATAATTATCCTGTTGTCCAGGTATCATGGGATGACGCCAATGCCTATGCGAAATGGGCAGGTAAACGTTTGCCGACAGAAGCTGAATGGGAATTCGCAGCAAGATCAAAAATGCAGGGAAAAATATATACCTGGGGCGATGAACCTGTAACACAGGGAAAGCAAAAAACAAATATCTGGCAGGGAAGATTTCCTGACGATAATAAACTACAGGATGGGTTTGCCGGAAGCGCACCCGTAAAATCATTTAGCCCTAACGGCTATGGTCTCTATGATATTGCGGGTAATGTCTGGGAATGGTGTTCAGACTGGTATGATTCGAATTACTATGGAACAGTTGATGGTTCTTCGGCTAAAAATCCGGGCGGACCTTCTGCCAGTAATGATCCGCAGGAACCGGGCGTTCCGAAACGCGTAGTGCGTGGTGGCTCTTTTTTATGTCATGAATCCTATTGCGCGAGCTATCGTGTTTCAGCCAGGATGAAAACCTCACCTGATACCGGCCTTGAACATACCGGGTTCAGATGCGTTGCGTCAAAATAATAAAAAGAACAAAATGAAAATTCTTCTGCGGACCAAAGCGGCATTTTTTATACTTGTGTTTTTTGTTGTTGGGCTTACTTCAGTATCCGGGCAAAAGAAGTTTCAGAAGCCGGTATTGACAAACTCTGGGTCATGGTCGATGATCATGCTGCCCGATCCGCAGACATACATGAAGTTCAGCCGCAATCAGCCAATCTTTGATCTGATGACAACCTGGATCGCAGAGAATATTGACACACTTAATATCAAAGCAACAGTTTGCACCGGTGACCTTGTTGAACAAAACGACTATTTCACTCCCAACGGTGTTAATGGCAACCAGACAAGTATTGAACAATGGAAATCTGTTGCAGGGGCTTTCTCAAAACTTGATGAAAAGATCCCGTACATGATCACTGCCGGTAATCACGATTATGGATATAAAAATGTGAGCGATAAGGATAAGAGCAGAAGAAACTCTAACCTTTACAAATACTTTCCTGCAGAAAAAAATTCACTCAACAAAAAGGCGCTGCGTGAACTGGCTCCAAATGCAGAAGGAATCCCAACGCTCGAAAATGCCGCCTATGAGTTTACATCACCAGCAGGAAATAAGTTTCTCGTTGTTTCAATTGAGTTTGCACCGCGTGATACAATATTGAACTGGGCAAAGCAGCTTGTTGCAAGACCGGTTTACAAAAATCATATTGTGATCCTTCTTACACATTCATATCTCAATTCACAGAACGAAAGGCCGGTGAAAGAGAACTATGCTGTAGATGGAAATTTTGGCGAAGCTATCTGGACAAAACTTGTTCAACCATCTTCAAACATAAGATTGGTACTTTCAGGACATATCTGTGCGCCTGATGATATAAAAGCGCATATTGGTTTCCGCAAGGATAAGAACATTGCTGGTAAAACTGTGAACCAGATGGCATTCAATGCGCAGGCACTTGGTGGTGGCTGGGATGGAAATGGGGGTGATGGCTGGCTGAGGATCCTTGAATTTTCAGGAGATGATAAATCTGTGAAAGTAAAAACCTTTTCGCCATTTTTTGCAATTTCACCAACAACACAACAATTTGCATGGCGCACTGAAAGCTTTGATGAATTCACTTTTTCTTTCGATTGATAAAATTTGCCTATGTATAGCTTTAATGGCCAGGTTGCTATTGTGACCGGAGCCGGTATCGGTATCGGTTTCGAGATTTGCAGACAGCTTGCTTCCGATGGTGCTTCTGTTTTACTGAATGATCTGGATGGATCGCTTGCCGAAGAGGCTGCTCAAAGGATCCGTGATGCCGGTGGTGAATGTACTGCCATGGGTGGAGATGTATCTGATGTAACATTCATAAGAAGCCTTGTTGATACGGCAGTTTCAAAATACGGGCGGCTCGATATCACGATCGCAAATGCAGGTATCACATTGTTTGGTGATTTTTATACTTATAGACCTGAGACCCTGCAGCAGGTAATGAATCTGAATCTGGCCGGTTCGTTTTTTCTTACACAATCTGCAGCTTTGAAAATGCGTCAGCAGGGAGAGGGTGGAAGTATTCTTTTAATGTCATCAGTAACGGGCCATCAGGCGCATAAAGATCTTGCAGCTTATGGTATGACCAAGGCTGCACTGGAGATGTTGGCAAAGACACTTGTAGTTGAATTATCTCCTTATAAAATTTCCATAAATGCAATAGCACCCGGTGCAACAAAAACAGAGCGTACGCTTGAGGATAAGCATTATGATAAGACCTGGTCGCGCATAACTCCTATGGGCAGGCCGGCAGATGTAAACGATATTGCACAGGCGGCATTGTTTTTGGTTTCAAAAGGTGCCAGACATATTACCGGCCAAAGCCTGGTGGTTGATGGAGGCTGGACCTCAGTAAGTCCCCAGCCTTAAAGGTTAAGTTTATATTACCTCCATTATCCGGCATCCAATAACAATAACTTCGCTATATGAAATATCTTTTCTTAATCATCATCGCTGCTTTTTTCAGTTGCAGATCTACAAAATATACCATGTTACCTGCCGCATATCCTGCATTTTTAAAAGAAGGTCACAGGGGTGCAAGAGGACTTGTTCCTGAGAATACGATCGCCTCAATGAAGAGAGCGCTGGATCTGGGTGCGGATGTAGTTGAAGTTGATGTTTATATCACAAAGGATGGCGAAGTTCTGATTGCGCATGATCCATATGTGAACCGGGCAATATCTACTGTTCCGGGTACTGCAGAACTCAGTGCGGAAGATGCGAAGAAGTACACCTGGCATCAGATGGAATACGCTGACATTAAAAAGATTGATGTAGGCAGCAAGGGTAATGCCGCTTTCCCGCGCCAGACTCCGCAAGCTGCATATATGCCACTGCTTGGTGAGCTGATAGATTCAGTGGAAGCTTACACCAGACAACTCAGTCGTACGCCTGCTATCTACAATATTGAGATCAAATCCGATCCCAAATTTGATGGTGTTTACCAGCCTGATGCCGCAGTGATCGTGAAAAAAGTAATGGATGTTGTTCATTCAAAAAATCTCGGGAAAAGATTCTACCTGCAGTCTTTTGATAAACGCCAGATCCAGGAGGTTCACAAAAGCTATCCGGATGTGATCACTGCTTACCTCGTTGCAAGAAAATTATCCGTTGATGCCTATCTAGCTGAGCTTGGTTATACTCCTGAGATCCTCAGCCCATATTACAAAGAGGTATCTGCACAGACCGTAGCTGACTGTAAAAAACACAAGATGCGCCTGGTACCGTGGACCGTAAATACGGCAGAAGAAGTTGATTCACTGCTCGCGTTGGGTGTAAACGGCATCATTACAGATTTTCCTGACTTGCTCCTAAAGAAATAGGTTCGCCTTTTCCCGATTTCGTAACCGTTTTTCCCGATAGCGCAAGGTGCTGGGGTTTGGTGAGGGTATTTTTGCCGCAAAACTCCTGGTCTCCCTTAAATTGGGTGATCTGCCTGTTTTTGACCCGCATCCAAACAACGTTCAACATGACCGCAAAAAAGATCTTTGGGAAAATACATCTATGGCTTGGCCTTGCTTCGGGGATTATTGTAGTGTTCCTTGGAATCACAGGTTGCATACTCGCGTTCGAAAAAGAAATAGAATCTGTTTTTTATCGGCATCAATACACTGAAGTTCAACAGAAACCCTATTTGCCACCAAGTGTGATACGTGCTGCTGCTGATTCTGCCTTGCCGGGCAAACATGCGCATGGTATCAGTTATCGCGATCCGGGTTATGCCGCGCAGGTTTCTTACTACAATGAAGAGTTTTATTACATCGTTTATGTGAATCCTTACACCGCTGAAGTTCAGAAGGTGAAGGATATGAATGCAGATTTTTTCAGGGTGGTGATCATGGGGCATTTCTATTTGTGGCTGCCTCCTGAAATTGGACAGCCTATTGTTGCATCTGCTACGCTGATTTTTGTGATCCTGATGATCACTGGTTTGATTTTATGGTGGCCAAAATCAAAGGCTGCAAGAAAACAACGTTTCTCTGTAAAGTTCAATGCAAAATGGCGCCGTGTAAATTACGACCTGCATAATGTGCTTGGGTTTTATATGACCTGGGTTGCCATCTTTATAGCACTTACCGGGCTGGTATGGGGATTTCAATGGTTTTCTAAATCAGTTTATTGGGTTACTTCAGGCGGAAAGCAGGCTGTTGAATTTTATGAGCCTGTGATCGCGAAAGGTGAAGCTGGTACAACACCAGCACTTGATGTGCTCTGGGCAAAAACAACAAAGGAAAATCCACAGGCAAAGATCATTGAGGTACATGTGCCATCAAGTGATACCACTGCTATAGAAGTTGCTATCAATCCTGATGATGATACTTATTACAGTGCTGATTACCGTTATTATGATCAGTATACGCTGAAAGAAATTCCGGTCAAACACCTCTATGGTGTGTATGCAGATGCAACTGTAGCCGATAAGATCGCACGTATGAATTACGATATTCATGTGGGTGCTATCCTGGGATTACCGGGCAAGATCATCGCGTTTTGTGCGAGCCTGATCGCGGCAAGTTTACCTGTTACAGGTTTTGTGGTTTGGTACGGAAGAAGAAAGAAGAAAAAGAAATCAGTCAGCAAACCGTTCCTGATCCCGCAAACCAATTTACCGATCCCGTAAGTACTAATTTTGGGGAAACCGCATCTTTACACTGATCAAAAAATATGTAAAGTATGTGTCAATATCAAACCCTTTATCATAAAGACAGTGTTGGATATGTAATCCGTTGTTTACGGTGCGAGCGCTTCCAGGTTGGATACGGTAGTGTGATCATCAGTTTTGAACTCCAGGACTTCCTGCATTTCTGCAGGAAAGTACTTGATATCAGGCAGAATCATTATCCATTAAAAGATCCCTATTTAAAAACTATGATGATCCCTACACCTTGCGAGGGACTTCAGCTTTTCCTCAGTCAACGCGAACTATACGAGCTTAATGAAATGCTGGAATCAGCAGATACAGAATTGAAGTCTGAGCAATTGCTCAAATTGTTTAACATCTGATTTCCTC
>JBEVNF010000185.1:0-6423 GCA_040508255.1 Flavitalea sp. | reverse complement strand
CAGCTTTCCGAAAAAGAATGGTTACAGGCAGGTATTGCAGGACTTAATGATAAAATGCTTGGCGAAAAAGATCTCAAAGCGCTCGGCGAATCGATCATTGAATTTGTAACAAATTTTACTGAAAGCCAGATCGGTAGTCTCTATATTTTGCAGGAGGATAAATCACTGAAACTTATCAGCGGATATTCACTGCCGGGTAATGAACTGAGAAAAAGAATTGCTGTTGGCGAAGGATTGGTAGGGCAGGCTGCTCAGAGTAACAAGATCCTTTCGCTTGATCAGCTGTCTGAAGACAATGTTGCCATCAATATCTCCGCAGGTGAAGTAAAACCAACCTCGGTTGTTGCGATCCCGTTGTTCTTCGAAGGTGCGCTGAAGGGAGTACTAGAACTGGCAACAATTCATCACTATAATCAGAATCACAAATTATATTTTGAAGCAGTTTCCGAAAATGTTGGTATAACCATCAACACCGCTCAGAGCCGGACAAGATTGCAGGAACTGCTCGAAGAAACTCAGTCACAATCTGAAGAGTTACAGGTGCAGCATCGTGAACTTGAGAATATGAACGGTGAGCTTGAAATGCAATCTGAGAAACTTCAGGCTTCAGAAGAGGAACTAAGGGTTCAGCAGGAAGAACTTTTACAGGCTAACCAGGAACTTGAAGAGCGAACAAGATTACTGGAAGAGCGTAATGAGCTCATTGTTGAAAGGAATCTCGAAATACAGCAAAAGGCCGAAGAGCTCGCCGTAAGTACAAAATACAAGTCGGAGTTCCTCGCAAATATGTCGCACGAACTGCGCACGCCGTTAAATTCAATCTTGTTATTGTCAAGATTGATGTCAGATAATACTGAAAAGAACCTGACCAATGACCAGGTTGAATTTTCAAAAGTGATACAGAGCTCAGGTCAGGGTTTGCTGTCGCTCATCGATGAAATACTTGATCTTTCAAAGATCGAATCGGGTAAAATGGAACTCGATTATGCACAGGTTTTTGTGCAGGAGGTTGTAAATGATCTTAAAGGGGTATTTGTTCCAATGGCACTTGACAGGGGATTGGAATTCGAAGTGGAGAAAGACTCTGCCGTGCCGGAAAAGATCGAAATAGACAAACTACGGCTGGAGCAGATCCTGAAGAACTTTATTTCGAACGCGCTAAAGTTCACCGCAAAAGGTTATGTGAAACTGATCATTAAACTCTCGGAATCAAGAAGCGGTTTTGTACAATTTACTGTGAAAGATACCGGTATCGGTATTCCGAAGGACAAACAACACCTGATATTCGAAGCCTTCCAGCAGGCAGACGGATCAACCCGGCGGAAATATGGCGGAACGGGTCTTGGACTTTCGATCAGCCGTGAACTTGCCCGTTTATTGAATGGAGAGATCACCCTGGTGAGCGAGGAAAATACAGGCAGTGAATTCAGTGTTTTTGTTCCGATTGAAAAAGATCTGAGATTACCCGAGTCGACATCAGACTCAGTTATCAAACAACCGGTTTCAGCACCCAAAATCCTTGAAGAGATAGAAGAGATGAGAAAGTCAGACGGTGGCGAAGTATACCTCAGCGCCGCTATTCCCCTTGATGTGCCGGATGATCGGAATAATATCACTGCTGACGACCAGGTTATATTGATTATTGAGGATGACACCAATTTTGCAAAATCATTACTGGACTTTACAAGAAAGCAGAAATATAAAGGGGTTGTTGCGGTGCGTGGTGATCTGGGTCTTGAGTTTGCAAAGACCTATAAGCCGATCGGAATTCTTCTCGATATTCAATTGCCGGTAAAAGATGGCTGGCAGGTTATGAAGGAGTTGAAACAGAATCCTTCAACCAGGCATATACCGGTTCACATGATGTCGAGTTATGAAGTTAAGAACAAGAGTATCTCACAGGGCGCGGTTGACTTTATCAATAAACCGGTTGCCTTTGAACAGATTGGTGAGATTTTCAAAAAGATTGAACATGTGCTGAACAACGATTCAAAGAAAGTTCTGATCGTTGAAGAAAACAGTAAACATGCACAGGCGCTTGCTTATTATCTTGAGTCATTCAATGTGGTGTCTGAGATCCGTAAAACGGTTGATGAAGGTATCAATTCTTTGGGCCGCGATGAAGTTGATTGTGTGATCCTCGATATGGGTATACCTGATGCAAGATCTTATGAAACGCTTGAGATGGTGAAGAAGAGTCCTGGTCTTGAAAACATTCCGATCATCATCTTCACAGGCAAGAGTTTGTCAAAGGCTGAAGAAGTAAAGATCAAGCAGTATGCAGATTCAATCGTGATCAAAACCGCACATTCTTATCAGCGTATATTGGATGAGGTTTCGCTCTTCCTGCACCTGATGGAAGAAAATAATAAATCACAGAATCAACCAGCAAAGAGCCGTAAACTCGGAGCGCTTAATGAAGTACTTAAAAACAAAACAGTGCTGATTGCTGATGACGATGTGAGAAATATCTTCTCGCTTACAAAAGCGCTCGAAAATTTTGGAATGAACGTAATGTCCGCCATTGATGGTAAAGAAGCCATGAAGCAGCTTACAGAAAATCCAAAGGTTGATATAGTGCTGATGGATATGATGATGCCTGAGATGGATGGGTATGAAACCATCAGGCGTATCCGCGAGAACCGCATGTACAAAAATCTTGCGATCATTGCCGTTACGGCAAAAGCAATGACGGGTGACCGTGAAAAATGTATCAATGCGGGTGCTTCAGATTATATCACCAAACCGGTTGATATCGATCAGTTGCTTTCATTGTTAAGGGTCTGGTTATATGATACAGTAATCTGAATTAGTGAATAATATGCAAGCTAAAGGAAAGAAAATCCTGATTGTTGATGATGACAGCCGTAACATATTTGCGCTGTCGGCCGTATTGAAGGCAAAGGGTTATACCTGCCTTAGCGCGCCTGGTGTTTCTGAGGCTATTGACATCATCAGGAGTGATAGTGGCATAGGAATTATACTTCTCGACATGATGATGCCGGATATGGACGGTTATGAAGCTATCCCGAGAATCAAGGCGATGGAAGAAAGCCATCTTATTCCCATTATAGCAGTGACGGCACAGGCTATGAAGGGTGATCGTGAAAGATGTCTTGAGGCCGGTGCTGATGATTATATAGCGAAACCTGTAAATATCGAGGCGCTTGAAAAAATCTTGTCAAACTATATAGGTTAATAAATTGGAAAGGAGCATAGTTACAGATGATGACGTGGAGTTGCTGCTAAGCGATCTGCTTGAGCTGTATGGGTATGATTTCACCGAATACTCGCGTGCTTCCATTAAAAGAAGGATCAACCGGTTATTTGTTATCGACCGGTTTCCCAGCGTTGCGGAATTCCGCTACAGGCTGGTATCTGACCAGGATTATCTTCGTCGCATGGTCGAGGAGATCACGGTGAATGTAACAGAGATGTTCAGGGATCCAATGTTTTACAAAACACTCAGGGAAGAAGTGCTTCCCGTGCTGGCTACACATCCTTTCATCAGAATCTGGCATGCAGGATGCTCAAGTGGCGAGGAAGTATATTCTATGGCAATACTTCTGCAGGAGGCGAATCTGTTACACAAATCACTTCTCTATGCGACAGATATCAATCCACTGGTTCTGGAAAAACTGAAAAAAGGCATCTTCCCTTTGCGCCAGATGAAACAGTATTCAGAAAATTATATTGGCTCAGGCGGAAAGCAGGAGTTCTCATCTTATTACACTGCGAAATATGATCATGCTAAGTTTGATGAGAATCTTTCGCGCAAAATGATCGTGTCAACACATAATCTTGTGTCTGATCGATCATTCAATGAATTTCAACTGATCCTCTGCAGGAATGTGATGATCTATTTTGATAAAGAATTGCAGGATAAGACCCTGACACTTTTCGATGACAGTCTTGAAAAACTTGGCTTTCTTGCTTTAGGTTCAAAAGAAAATCTTAAGTTTTCTGTGGTTGCAAGAAAGTATGCGCAACTGGAAAATAAAGAAAGGATATGGCGGAAAATTATGTAACACAGGAGTTTGATCTCGTGGTGATCGGCGGTTCTGCCGGTAGTCTCGATGTTGTGCTCAGGATTCTTCCCCAACTGCGAAAGGGAAGCAGCGTAGCGATCATTCTTGTAATGCATCGCAAGAACACCTACGATTTTTCACTGTCAGATCTCCTTTCTACAAAAACCGACTGGAAGGTAATGGAGGCCGATGAGAAGCAGTTGCTTGAAAAGGATACCATATATCTTGCGCCGGCCGACTATCATCTGCTTATAGAAAATGATCACAGTTTGTCACTTGATGTTTCCGAAAAGGTCAACTATAGTAGACCAAGCATAGATGTAACATTCGAATCTGCCGCAGATGTTTATGGATCACGCATTGCAGCGATTTTACTTTCCGGGGCCAATGATGATGGTGTAGATGGTCTGAAGAAAGTGAAGTCATTGCATGGGCTTACGATTGTACAGGATCCTGCAACTGCATCAGTCGCATATATGCCACAACATGCAATCGATAATGTTGATATCGATTTAGTCATGCATCCTGATGAGCTTGGTTTGCTGATCAACAGGATCGCTGTTCCCAGGTAATCTACTTTGTTACTTCAAAACTGAATGTGGTAGTGCTTGCATTGCCTTCCGCATCAATACCATGCAATACTCCAACGTATTTTCCTTTTTTATCTGAAGTATAAAATTTTACGGCAGACTTACCCGATGCATCTGTTGTGATCTCAGGCTTCCAGAGCAACAGATCACGGAAATCAGCGAGGCGGCTGGCACGTTGTGCTTCTGTTTCATATTTAGGTGAATAGTACTCACGCTCAAGTTGCAGACCTTCATAATCAACCAGTACTGTTTTTGGATCAAATACAAACTCCGGCATATTACCACTGTAGCTTGAGAAGCTTGCAATACCATCATAAACAAATTTTCCATTGATGTACCTGTTTGTTACAATTTCCAGCTTCCGGACTTTTAATGGATCGTATTTGAGCAATTGCTCGTGAGTAACAGGTACTCCATCAAATATCAGCAAAGGATCTCCGTCAAGATACCTTACCATATCCCAGTCGGCGATCCTGAGGCGAAGCTGACCATTTGTTTTTTTCAGACCGATCTCCGGAACGTATTCACGAAGAACTTCTTCCATAGTGGTGAACCTTACATAATCATCAAGCATATACCGTTTGGTTGGCTTACCGAAAAATGGAGTAGTATCAATTGCCGGAAGATCAAAACGCGTGAGTGAATCCCCGAGATATGCATTCAATGTTTGCATTCCGATATTATGATCCAGTACAACACTCTTAAGCGATGAGTTCATATCAAAACCTGGAAGCGGCCTGGGTGAATATTTTTCTGAGAAAGGATCTGTCACATCAATCCGGTAATTGCTATCAGGAAGTTGCTCTGTCTGGAGAACCATTTCATTGCGACCATAATAGTCACGCACATCAAAGTATGCGCGACCGTTTTCATCCGTCACCGATGCAAAGTATTGGGTCTTCGGCCCTGGCACTGCCAGGTAAGTTTTCGCGTCTGCTGCAGGTTGTTGTTTTGAGGGATAGGTAACAGTTGCACCGATAATGTGTCCGTCAAATTCAGGAGCGTATTCATAAGTGAGTGCAGTCTTTCTCAAAGGTTGGTTCCAGGTAAAACGGCGCCAGCCCTGCGTCATCATCAGGTTTTCTGTTACAGCTTTTACATTGGCATCATCAGAAAAATAATAAGAGGGCGATTCAATGTAGCCCCGGATATCAGAAGTCAACAGCAGATAATCCTTCATATTAACAGGTGCGACTGACGACAAAGAATCAACCTGGTAAACAGCAAGCGACATATTGGTTACCGCCGGTTTGCCGGCAAGGTCCGCTCTTATATCAACGGTAACGGCATCTCTTGTTTTAAGCACAATGTTTTTACCGGAAGAGCCAATATTTGTCGAGATCTCAAGTTTTTGTGAAGGCACTTTGAACAGTAGACGCTCTGCAACCGGACGCTGATCGCGGTTGAATATCGTGATCTGTGAAACTCCATCTCCGAGTTTAGATTTTGAAAAAGAAAAACTCACGGCACCATTAGTAAGGATTTTCTTTTCTGCATATTTCGTGATCTGTCTTGTATGTGCCAGTAAGAAAACTTCTTCAGGAGCGTTGAAGGTTGTTTTCACGATTACATTCACAGCATCACCCTGTTCATCAACCCTGATATTATAACCTGAAGTATTCACTATTGGCAGATCGCTGGTAAAAGAAGCAGCGCCCTCCAATTGAACCACTGCCTTGTATGTGTTGCCTGCAGCGGGAGTAAAAGTGAAATTGCCCATTCCAAATTTCAGTGTATTGAAAGAGGCAACGGTATCATTCTTATTGCTGATCACAACACCGGATGCAACCTGCCCGGTTCCATAC
>JBEVNF010000176.1:0-4925 GCA_040508255.1 Flavitalea sp. | reverse complement strand
AAAATGGATAGCCCGCTCAACTGGCGCGACAATGAGACTTTGAAACTTGAAGGATGGGCGATCTTAAAGGAAAACCTGTCAAACACCCAGACCGATCTTGTGAAACTGTTGGAATCTAAGGATGATGATTTTTTGAATCAGAAATGGAAAGATGAACAAAGTTATGATTGGCTGATCGCCGGTTTAATACAACACGATGCATATCACCTTGGGCAGATAGGGATCATTTATAAGATGGTTATCAAAGCCCATGGACTTGTTTAGCTTTTTTCTTCTTATTGTTATTGGCCCACACAGCACGTGTAACAAAATGTCCGAGTGCTGAACCAACCACAATATCACTTGCCCAATGCCTGTTCTGATATACGCGCGAGAAAGCTGTTAAACCTGCAATGGTATAGGCGACGATCGGCACCCATTTGGTTTCGCGGTATTCAAGTGCCAATGCAGTAGCAACAGTAAAAATGGTATTGCTATGACCGGAGGGAGATGAAGTATACTTCTTGCGCATAAAAGGCGGCGCAAAATCCATAGATGAATATGCTGCATCGGGACGATTGCGACGGATAACGAGCTTGGCAGAGGTATAGATCAATGTTGAGATTGCCAGTGATTTCATGCCACCCAATGCTGCACTCTGTATTTTTTTCTCACTTGTAGCGAGGCCAGCAACATACATTACAGGAAAAAGATAAACTCCATATTTGTTTCCAAATGGTTCAACAATATGTGCAACTTCAGAACTGAACTGGTTTTGATTTGATTGTGCTATTCTTTTGATCTCCCAGTCAAGTGCGAACACTGTTCCTGTAACTCCGGCAAAGATTGCAAAATTGCGGAAATCCCTGCCCTTCCAGTGTGCAGGGCGGGAAACAACGTGTTTGAGATCGGTCCAGTAACTTTTCACGTAAGGCCAGCCGGGCTTGTAAAGCGTGTTTTCCTGAGCAGTAGAATCAAAACCTGTTACAGTCATTGTATCGGCTGCAACGAGGGGAATTGTATCCTGTGCATAACTGATCCGGCTTGCAGCCAGCAGCAGTATGACTATTACAGTTATGGAATGAGAATATCTGTTGATTTGTATTGAGTTTGGTAAATCACAAATGTATATATTTAGCCCTAACAATTCTAAAAGATGGACTCAATATACAAGGTTGGCAATACAGAAATAATAGATTCTCCTGCACTACTGGTCTACCCTGAACTGATCATTAAAAATATTCTGAAGGCAACAGAAATTGCTGGTGGACCGGGTTTGTTACGCCCACATGTGAAGACTCATAAAATGGTGGAGGTTTCAAAATTCCTGCTCGAAGCGGGAATTGATAAATTTAAATGTGCCACAATCGCCGAAGCCGAAATGCTCGTGATGGCCGGCGCAAAGGACATACTCCTTGCCTATCAGCCAACTGCAGTAAAAGGAGCAAGACTTGCAAAACTTGCCCAGGCAAATCCTGAAGTAATGTTTGGATATCTCGTCGATAACAAGACTTCCGCGCTTACACTCAATCAGATCCTTTTTGCAGCAAACATCAAACCATGGATCGATGTGAACGTGGGGATGAATCGCACCGGTATCAAACCCGCAGCAGCGCCTGAGTTATACAGGTATATGCTGAATGAAGTCGGGATCAAACCCGCGGGACTGCATGGCTATGACGGTCATATACATGACACAGACACCACTATAAGATTTTCGCAGGGAGAAGCTATCTACAATTCAATGACCGCACTGGCTCACGAACTGGAGAATGAGTACCATCATCTGCCGCAACTGGTATTGGGCGGCACGCCAAACTTCCCTTACTATGCATCAAAAGCAAATGTGCAATCAAGCCCCGGTACATTTGTTTTCTGGGATTCAGGCTATTCTAAGATGTTCCCGGATATGGAGTTCATTGTTTCTGCGATACTGCTTACAAGGGTTATCTCTGTTATCGATGAACAAACGATCTGCCTTGATCTTGGTCATAAATCAGTAGCACCGGAGAGTCCATTGCCACGTGTAATATTCCCTGATCATCCGGAAGCTTCGGTTGTTGGGCAGAGTGAGGAGCATCTTGTTGTAAAGGTACCGGCATCTTCAGCCATCAATGTGGGTGATGAATGGTTTGGAATACCAGTTCATATTTGTCCGACTGTAGCTTTGTACGACAGCGTGCATGTGATCAGCGACGGAATTGCAACTGAAACATGGAAGGTAATTGCACGTGACCGCGCCATCACTATATAAAAATTTAAAGCTCCTCATTTAAGGAGCCGTATTGCTACTCAGATTTCAAACTCTTAACAGGATTGGCAAGCGCCGCGCGTATGGATT
Organism: Flavitalea sp.; assembly: GCA_040508255.1. GTDB lineage: Bacteria > Bacteroidota > Bacteroidia > Chitinophagales > Chitinophagaceae > DATHKG01. The sequence continues at coordinate 2,605 of JBEVNF010000176.1, read as the reverse complement.
GGTAACTCACGGTCAGGACAGTTATCAAAACAGCACCTGCACCGGCAAATACAAAGATCCACGCTGATAATGCCGGATGATAGGTATAACCCTGCAACCAATTGGTCATAAAATACCATGCGATCGGAACAGCGAGCAACAAAGAGATCACAACCAACTTTACAAAATCAATCGATAACAACCTGCAGATTCCGGCAACGCTGGCGCCGAGCACCTTCCTTACTCCTATCTCCTTACTTCTTTGTTGTGCAACAAAGGAGGCCATTCCAAACAACCCAAGACAACTGATAAAGATTGCAAGTGCCGCAAAGAAAGCAGCGAGTTTACCCAGCCTTTCTTCATTACCAAACTTCCGGTCGTACTCTTCATTTACAAACTTTGCATTGAAATCATGATCCGGGTTATGTTGTTTGAAGATTTTTTCAAAACGTTTCAGCGCTGTGGGTACATTAACTGAAGGAGAAAGTTTTGCAATCAGTACTCCGCCTGCATAGGTGTTCAGCACAAATACAGAAGGACGAACATTTGCATAAGGTGATTCAGTGATAAGATCTTTGATCACACCAACAACTATTACCGGATCACCGTCCCACATGATTGTTTTTCCAACTGCCTTATTTCTGAAGCCCATCAACTCTGCAGCTGTTTCATTGAGGATGATACCTGATGAATCAGACTTAAATTCAGACTGAAAATCCCTGCCTTCAAGAAACTGCCACCCGAGCGTTTTACCGTAATTATAAGCGATCCTGTTAACAGGAAAGTTTACACCAACTGAAGGATCTTTCCCTTCCCATTCAAACCCGGTACTCGTGGAAACCACTGCTGTTGCGGGTGCTGTGGCTTCGCTCATTTCCACAATGATATTATCATTTTTCAGTTCATTACGAATAGCATCAAAATGTTTATGGATCGCATCACCAGGCATATCAATCATCACAAGCCCATCGCGATCATAACCAACAGGACGATTCTTTGCATATTGGATCTGGCGGAACACAACAATTGTTCCTATGATCAGCACAATTGAAACAGTAAACTGGACCACTACAAGAACCTGTCTTGGTAAAGCAGCAAACCTGCCGGGATTGAATGTGCCCTTCAGAACCTTGACCGGTTTAAATGAAGAGAGATAAAGCGCCGGATAAACACCTGCGAAGATGCCGGTAACAGCACAGAAACCAAAACTGGAAAGCCAGAAAGCAGCATTGCTCCACGGAAATTCTATTTCCTTCCCCGCGAGATTATTAAACGCAGGCAATGTAAAATTCACGAGCAATAAGGAAACAAAAAAAGCCAATGTTGCGTACAGCAATGACTCACAAAAGAATTGTGAAAGCAACTGGCTTCTCAATGAGCCAATTGTTTTTCTTACTCCAACTTCTTTAGCACGTTTTTCACTTCTTGCAGTACTGAGATTCATAAAGTTTATACATGCAAGCACCAGCACAAAAATTCCGATCGTCAGAAACAGCCATACATATTGAATTCTTCCACCGGTATTCACACCATTATTAAACTCTTCATACAAATGCCACTTGTTCATTGGATGAAGATGAAGTCTTGGTTTGAGCCTGGCAAGTCTCTCACTGACATGACGCAGACGAACATCTTTGATCGCAAGCGAAGCTTTCTCAGCATCTACACCTGGTTTGATCTTAACATAGGTTACAAATGCATTGGGTCTCCATGGCTCCTCTGAAGTCCTGATCCATTCCGTATTTGCAAAATAATGTTTCCATGAACCAATGAATGAAAGATCACGGAAATCTGAATTTTTGGAAAGATCTTCATATACACCCGCTATTTTTAGGGTGTGCTCACGGTCAAGCTTAACCGATTTGCCAACTATATCTGTTGTATTGAACATTTTGTTTGCAGAAGACGCTGAGATAAGCAGCGATCCCGGATCTTTCAAAGCATCGATGGAACCGGAAAGCATATGCAGTCCAAGCAATCTGCCACCACCATCTTCCATAAACGCTCCCTCGAAAACAAAACGCTTTTCATTCAGATCAAAAACATGATCCCAGATCTCGGTTGAGGTTACCACCTGGTCAAAACGATCACTATAATCATTTCTTAATACCTGCGCTAAAGGATATGGTGTCCAGTTATTGGTTTCTATCTTTCCATTACTCTCCGTACTCTGCATGATCCTGGAAATAGATTCGCTGCCTTTGATCTCCGCGTTGAAGGTAACCTCATCGTAAATCCACAAACCGATGAGGATCGCTACGGACATACCCACCGCGAGTCCGGAAATGTTTAAAATCGAATAGGTTCGGTTACGAACGAGATTGCGCCATGCCACGAGTATATTGCTTCTGATCATAAATCTGTGTTTATCCATCTCCGTTACATCATGATACGGACCAGATTTTCAAACCACTGATTGTCAATTGAATTTGATGTATGTCGAAAACTCCAGGCGTCCGTAACCGAACACATGGTGTAACATTTATAATCATTTCCGGCGAGCTTAAACTTTTCTTTCTTAGGTTCGCATCCACAATTATCCTGATATGAGTCCAGAAGTGACAGCCGAATATGTAAAGCTTTATTCAGGAGATAAGGATTTACGTCAAAAAGCCTTCCAGAACCT
>JBEVNF010000155.1:0-10178 GCA_040508255.1 Flavitalea sp. | reverse complement strand
GGAAAGATATAAGGCATGTATTTGAGCGCCGGGTTACTCTGATCCGGTGTCATGTTCATGTTGTAGATCGAGATCAGGAAACTTGTAAACACCGCAAGCAATGTAAACAAACTGATATGATCACCAAGATATGGTATCGTGAAAGGAAGATGAGCGATCACATCATAGGATGCAAGGTTCTCTGACCATAGAAAGCTTTGTCCTCTCAGCGCAATGTTTGAGTTAAAGAAACTATACAAGGCAAAGAAGATAGGAATCTGCAACAAAGCGGGAATACAACCACCAAGCGGATTTACACCTGCTTCACGGAAAAGCTTCATCTGCTCCATACCTACTGCCTGCTGGTCATCGCCAAGCCTGGCCTTCATCTTATCAATCTCTGGTCTCAGCGCACGCATCTTTGCGCCACTCAGATAACTAGTATAGACCAATGGTGAAGTAACAAGCCTGATCACCAGTGTAAGCAAAAGGATCACTATACCAAAACTGCCAACAAATGATTTGAAGAAATCAAATACAGGCATGATGATGTACTTGTTGATCGGACGCACAAATGCATACATATCACGACCAAGGTTTACGATCTTATCCATATCCTCGGCCTGTTGCTTGAGGATAGTATAGTCGTTGGGACCATAATAAATCTGCAGTGCAACTGAAGACTGGGCCGCAACCGGTAACTTCTTCTGAAGACTGGCTGTGACCTCAGCAATTGAAGTTGCAGTATCGGCGGAGCGAACCCATTTAACGTCTCCGGAATTGAAATTATCTTTTGCGATCAGCGTAACGTTAAAGAACTGTTGTGCAACACCGAGCCATTGAACCGGCTTCTCGAAAGTCCTGTCGGTTTTCTGAGACATGTAATCAAAGTCCTTATCCTCTACGTATACAACATTGGTTTGCGTCCTTTCATAGGTCGCATCCTTCTCATGTGATACAGGACGGGATTGCCAGTTAAGATTCAGTGCACCCTGTGTCAGGAGTTTGTCGGCACCACTGAATTTAATGTTCCAGTCAACCATATAGGCTCCGGATTTCAGAACAAACTCATGCACGATCTGCTCACCACCTGCACCGGCGGGAAGTGTGTAAGAAACAGTCTGACTATTATCAGCGTTTTTTACAACAGCAGGAACCTTGAAAAACATTTCAGAAACCTGGCCAGACTGGTTTGCACCGGTATTGATCGGGTAAGTGAATCTGTCAAATGAAGTACCGGCAAGAACTACCGGTGTACTGTCTTTTGAAGAATTGTATTTCTTGAGAAGCACCGATTTCGGTTGTCCTCCCTTGTTGGTAAAGGTGATCCTCACCACTTCGTTCTCAACCACGGTAAGTTCTTCTGTACCGCGCGTGCTGAGAATTCCGGCACCTGTACTGTCGGCTACCGCAACCAATGAAGTTGTATCAGCAGCTTTTGCGATGGAATCTCTCACTTTTTGCGCAAAAGCGATCGAATCCTTTGTTTTTTGCTGCGCGTATTGAAGTTCTTTGCTATTCTGAGTTGAGATATACAAGTAAGCGAAAAGAAGCCCGGCCAATAACACAAAGCCTATTACCGTATTGCGGTCCATACTGCCCATTGGGAAATTAATTTAAGGTTGCAAATATAGGGGATTGCGGCTCAGATCATTTCACTTTGGAGCTTTGGATTTTTAATGGCATTCTTGAGCTCTGCATACTCTTTTGCTGCCTTTACGAATCCCACAAAAACCGGTTGTGGATTCTCTACTGTACTTTTCAATTCAGGATGGTATTGAACGCCTATAAAGAACGGATGTTCAGGAAGTTCGATGATCTCAACAAGTCCGCTCTCGGGGTTTTTTCCGCTGGCTGTCATACCTGCTTCTTCAAAACGACCGAGATATTTGTTGTTGAATTCCCAGCGGTGACGGTGACGTTCGCTGATCATATTTGTACCATAGATCGATTTTGCCAGTGTACCATCTTTCAGCTCACAAGGGTAAGAACCAAGACGCATTGTTCCTCCTTTGGTAGTGATCTGCTTTTGTTCTTCCATCAGATCAATTACCGGATCCGGGGTATCAGCACGCATTTCAGTTGAATGTGCATCTTTCAGATTAAGCACATTCTGAGCAAACTCAATGACAGCCATCTGCATACCAAGACAAATACCAAAGAATGGGAGTTTGTTTTCACGCGCGTATTTTACAGCGATGATCTTTCCATCCACACCTCTGTGTCCGAATCCCGGCGCTACCAGCAATCCATCAAGATTCTGCAACTTTTCAGCAACATTCTCATCAGTGATAAATTCACTGTGCACATTCACGATCTGAACCTTGCATTCGTTTACTGCTCCGGCATGCACAAATGATTCAAGGATCGATTTGTAAGCATCCTGCAGTTCAATATATTTTCCGATAAGACCTATTGTGATACGGCTTTTCGGATATTTAAGCTTGTCGAGAAATTCTTTCCATTTTCCGAGCTCAGGTTCTTTATAGTCGGTGATGTTGAGTTTTTTCATACAGATCTTATCAAGCTTCTCGTGCATCATCAGCAACGGAACCTCATAGATCGTTGAAGCATCCATCGCTTCGATCACCGCTTCCTGTTTTACGTTACAAAACAAAGCGATCTTTCTCCTGATCTCAGGTGATAAACCTTCTTCAGTACGACACACGATCACATCCGGATGCACGCCTTCCTGGCTAAGCATTCTTACACTATGTTGAGTAGGTTTGGTCTTTAATTCTTTGGCCGCCTTCAGGTAAGGGATCAGTGTGAGGTGCACTACCACAGTGTCTTCTTCGGGAAGTTCCCACTGGAGCTGTCTCAAAGCTTCGATAAACGGAAGACTTTCGATGTCACCAACGGTTCCACCCAACTCTGTAATAATCACATCGAATTCTTTTTTCTGACCCAGCAAAAGCATGCGACGTTTGATCTCATCAGTGATATGCGGAACAACCTGAACCGTCTTACCGAGATAGGCGCCTTCGCGTTCGCGATTTATCACTGTCTGATAAATTTTGCCTGTGGTAACGTTGTTAGCCTGGGAAGTAAAAATGTTCAGATAACGTTCGTAGTGACCGAGGTCAAGATCTGTTTCAGCACCATCTTCAGTTACAAAGCACTCACCATGTTCGTATGGGTTCAACGTTCCCGGATCCACATTTATATATGGATCAAACTTTTGAATTGTTGGACGTAATCCTCTTGCCTGGAGCAGTTTTGCAAGTGATGCCGCAATAATTCCCTTACCCAACGAAGATGTTACCCCACCGGTAACAAAGATGTACTTAGCCATGACTGATGGTTAAAAATTTATATGATCTGTTATAACAATTAATCGTCATCCCGGTACGACGGCCGGTGAAAAAATATTCAATAATCCAGGGGGTAAAAAGCAGTACAACTGCCACAAAATTGGTCGTCAAAGAACCCTCCCATTCGACCAGCGGAAAATTTAATGTAGAATCGTTCCTGAAGGTCATGCAAACCTAAGCCAAATTTTCTGACTGTGAAAATCCGATCCCGGAGTTGGGGAAAAATTAAGAACAGAATCAGCGGTGAGCAGTCCGGATGTAGAGGTTGTGTTTGTGCTCTATGGATTTTGGATTCTCATATTTCACAAAATTCGCAGGATTAACTTCTTTATTCACAGAAGATTTTACAGAATGGAGCCACACTATGGCGAGAATCTCAACCAGTAGAATCAGATAACTCAGTTTTTCTTTCTTCATGTGAATTTTAGTTGACATAGTACGGAACAGCCGGGGCTGCCCACCATAAACGGTGGGAAGAAGTTTTTATTTTGCGGAAAATACGGTCGTACAAAATATTAACCTTCCCATTTTTAGACAGTTACGAACCCTACTCGCCCGCTATTTTTTCGTAGCTGGCAACTATACCCTTGATCAGTGAAGAACTGAAACCCTGGTGCTCCATCTCGTTAAGTCCCGCAATGGTGCAACCCTTTGGAGTGGTTACCTTGTCGATTTCCTGCTCAGGATGGGTACGGTTTTTCAACAGAAGGTCTGCTGCTCCTTTTACGGTCTGGGCGACAATAAGGTTGGCTGTAGCAGCATCAAATCCGATCTCGATACCTCCCTGGATGTTTGCGCGGATATATCGCATTGCAAATGCGGTTCCGCAGGCTCCGAGTACGGTGGCGGCATCCATGAGTTTTTCATCAACCCACGCCACCTTGCCGAGCTGATTGAAAAGGTTTTCGATATAACGAACCTGGTCGCCGTTGGCGCTCAGAGCTGAAAGACAGGTCATGCTTTCCTGGATGGCGATCGCCGTATTTGGCATTGCCCGAACCACAGGAATTGGTTTACTGAGCACATCACGCATATGCGTAATAGTTATACCCGTTATTACTGATACCAGCAGATGTTTTTTTTCATCCAGATCCTCACGGATGCTTAACAAAATATCATCGATCTGGAAAGGCTTCACGGCAAGAATGATCAGCTCTGCAAATCGTACAGCCTCACCATTGTTATCACTCACCAATACACCTTTCGCTGCTATATCCTCAAGCGTTTTGGTATTGCGTTTTGTAACAATGATATTGCCCGGTGATGTAAAACCACTTTGGATCAGACCGAGTGCGATAGCTGTTCCAAGATTACCACCGCCTATGATTGCAATTTTCTTGTCCATGTTATGCCTTGTTATTTTCCGCATTGAACGCGGAATACATCCCGCTCTTAATGCAGGATCAGTAATAAATATTATTTGAAAGATAATTTCTCACGTAATCGTCTACCCCTTGTTCAAGCGAATAGAATTTTTCTTTATAACCTGCCTTTACCAGTTTTCTCATATCAGCTTCTGTGAAATACTGATACTTATCCCTGATGTCAATTGGCATATCAATGAACTGAATATTAGGATCAGTATCAACACCTGCAAAGGTTGCCTTAACAAGATCCTCAAATGCCCTTGCTTTTCCGGTTCCGAGATTATAAATCGCGCTGTGAGCACCTGCCCAATTTTCATCTTCAAAGCTTGTTTCCATTAACCAGAAACAAACCTTCAACAGATCCTTCACATACACAAAATCACGCAGCTGCTGACCATCTTTGAAGTCCGGACGATGAGAACGGAAAAGCTTCACTACCCCATCCTTTTTGATCTGGTTAAACGAATGAAAGATCACACTTGCCATACGCCCTTTGTGATATTCATTGGGACCATAAACATTAAAAAATTTCAATCCTGCCCAGAATGGTGGAAAGGTAGTTTGCTGCAGCACCCATTTATCAAATTCATTCTTTGAAACACCATATGGGTTCAAAGGTTTGAGTTGAGGAATGATCGCATGGCTATCTTCATAACCATCTTCACCGGAACCATATGTTGCTGCTGAAGAAGCGTAAACCAGTGGCACGCTGTTCTCAACGCACCAGGCCCACACCTTCTGTGAATAATCGACATTGAGATGCTGATGAACGCTGTAATCAAATTCTGTTGTATCGGTTTTTGCCCCGATGTGGAAGATGAATGCTACCGGTTCTTCAACTACTTTGAGCCAGTCAAAGAACTGTTCGCGCTCTACTTTCTGAGTAAAAGATTTTCCTTCAAGATTTGGAACCTTATCGATCCGGCTGAAATCATCAACGAGCACCAGGTTATTATACCCGTGCTCATTGAGAAATCCTGCGAGGCAACTGCCAATGAAACCGGCAGCGCCTGTCACTATTATCTGTGCTGATTTTTCCAGCTTCATTATGTAAATTTTACTGGAGCGAAATTGCTCCTTTCTGACCTGCAATGATGTTCTCGATCGCAGTGTCATACTTGTTCTTCCAATCTGTGATGCTGCCCCATGCAGTGCCATCAACACTGATTGTTCCATCAGTAACTTCACCAAGTTCTTCAAATGCATGAGAACCAAGTGCAGTTTTGAATTCAGCAATCTTATCGGCACTAACGGTTACCACTACACGACTTTGTGCTTCACCGAACCAATATGCATCTTTGCGGATTTCTGCATCTGCAGCCTTCACAGTAAATCCAAGATTGCGGTTGAAACCAGATTCAAGAAGGGTGATCGCAAGACCACCTTCACTGATATCGTGAGCTGAAAGTATGAGTTTGCTGCTGATGAGTTTTGCAACTGCCTGCTGGAGCGTAAATTCTTCGTCCAGGCTGAAATGTGGTGCAGGACTAAATTCTACTCCATGAACCTTATGAAGATATTCAGAAGATGCGAAGTCGTTCGAGCTTTTACCCACGAGGAAAATCTTATCTCCTTTTTTCTTGTAATCCATTGTCATCTTTCCTGCAACATTATCCAGCAAACCCACCATACCGATAGTTGGTGTCGGATAAACAGGACCATCAGGATTCTGATTATAGAAACTAACGTTACCACCGGTAACGGGTGTATCAAATTTAAGACAGGCTTCACCCATTCCTTTGATAGCGTTTACAAACTGGTAGTAAACCTCAGGATCGTAGGGGTTACCAAAGTTGAGACAGTTGGTGATACCAAGGGGCTGGCCACCACTGCAAACGATATTTCTTGCAGCTTCTGCGACAGCAATCATACCACCCTTGTACGGATCAGCAAACACATAACGGCTGTTACAATCTGTTGTAAGAGCCAGTGCTTTTTCAGTTGGCTTTGCGATCACAACTGCTGCATCACTTGGCGAATTGGTAGAAGTATTTCCGGTACCAACCATGCTGTCGTATTGAACATAGACCCAGCGTTTGGAAGCTACATTTGGTACAGTGATGATCTGTTCAGCAACTCTTTTCAGATCTGAAGGGATCACTACTGAAGCAGCATTGAACTGCTGGATCTTACTGAAGTAAGCAGGCTCTTTGTATTCACGGTTATAAACCGGTGCGCCGCCACCAAGAACAAGATCATGTGCAGGTAATTCAGCTTCAAGATTGCCATGCATGTAAAAACGAAGAATGCCATCGCCGGTAACCTCACCGATCTCAGAACATGGCAAATCCCATTTTTCAAAAACCGCGAGTACATCCGCTTCACGGCCCTTTTCAACAACCATGAGCATTCTTTCCTGGCTTTCGCTCAGCAGAAGTTCCCAGGCTTTCATATTCTGCTGACGCATCGGAACTTTTTCAAGATCGATCCGCATTCCCACTTCACCCTTTGCACTCATTTCAGAAGTTGAGCAGATAATACCTGCCGCACCCATATCCTGCATACCAACAACGGCACCTGTCTGGATCACTTCGAGACAAGCCTCGAGCAGTTTCTTTTCCTGGAAAGGATCACCTACCTGAACCGCAGGTAATTCACCTGTACTTTCTTCAGTGATATCTGCAGATGCGAAAGATGCACCACCGATACCATCTTTACCGGTTGCACTTCCTACAAAAAATACCGGGTTACCCACGCCTTTTGCGGTAGCTGAGATGGTTCCGCCTTCTTTCAGGATACCCACGCTCATAGCATTAACGAGCGGGTTTGTATGATAGCATTGTTCAAAATAGATTTCGCCGCCAACGATGGGAACTCCGAAGCAGTTACCGTAGTGGCCGATACCCTTTACAACGCCTGCAAGCAGGTGCTGGGTTTTGGCATCTTTAAGATTTCCGAAGCGGAGTGAGTTCAGGGAGGCGATAGGACGCGCGCCCATTGTAAATATGTCGCGATGAATACCACCAACACCGGTGGCTGCACCCTGGAAAGGTTCAATTGCAGAAGGGTGATTGTGGGATTCGATCTTGAAAACCACGCCATAGCCATCACCAATATCCATCAAACCTGCGTTTTCGTCACCCGCCTTTACAAGCATACGGGCGCCTTCGCGGGGAAGGGTCTTAAGCCATTTGATTGAGTTCTTGTAGCTGCAGTGCTCGCTCCACATCGCACTGAATGAACATAACTCATTGAAATTCGGTGTGCGACCAAGCTTTGTTTTTATCAGTTCAAATTCTTCTTCTGTTAATCGAAGTTGTTTTGCTGTTTTAACTGTTATTTCCATGGTGCAGCAAAAGTACAAAAAACAAGATCAGTCCGTCAGATCGTTATAAAGTGTTGTAAAATATTCTTCCACAATTTTCCCAATACTGAACTTTGAAGCAACATAAGCACGCCCTGCCCTGCCCATCCGGCGCTGATCCTGGTGATCAAGCAGCAGCATTTTTTCCATTTTATCGGCGAGATCAAAGGCATCTTTGGTTTTACATATATATCCGGTTTCGTTATTGATCACCACTTCGCGACATCCTTTTGTGGCTGAGGTGATCACCGGAAGTTCCATCGCAGCTGCTTCCATCAGGCAACGCGGAATACCTTCATTATAAAAAGAAGGAAACACAAAACAATGTGCCCTCGCCAGGAATGGTCTCACATCTTTGGCGAAACCCAGGTAGGTTATCAAACCTTCACGCTGCCATTTTTCAAGATCAGCTTTCTGGATTGAGTCAGGATGCTGATCTTCAGTAAAACCTATCAGTTCAAATCTTACATCATAATTTTTCCGCCAGAGGATTCTTGCTGCATCCGCATAGATCATGATCCCCTTGCTTTTCAGGAGGCGGGTGCTCATGATAAAAGTAAAGGTCCGGTTCTTTACCACTGAGATCGGCGCAAAATGTTCCGTGTTCACACCTTCGCCGGGCAATACTTTCATTTTCTCTATCCCGGTTATCTTTTCGTTTGTGAAGACCTTTGCATCGTCGTTGTTTAAGAACCACACTTCCCGGGTATTCCTGAGTGCGAGGCGGTAGAGATTTTTCAGTACATGGAACAGCCAGTTGCGTTTCGCAAAGGGATATCCGAGTCCGGTAACCACCGCAACCGATGGGATCCCGATCGAAGCCGCAGCAAGTGACCCATAAATATTAGGCTTGGCTACATAATGAAAGATAAAATCGGGACGATGCCTGGTATAGAGTTTCTTCAGCTGCCGGTAAAACGCCAGATCGTTGAAAGGGTTAATGGTTTTGTTGTTGAAGCTGATGGCCACAAATTCGCAACCAGATTGCTTCAACAGATCGGAAAAATCATCTGCAGGTGCAAATACAATTATTGAATGGCCGGCTTCGATGAGTGAAAGAATTACATCCAGCCGGAAATTATATACGGACCAGGCACTGTTTGACACAAATGCTATGCGTTTTCCGTATACTTCGACCTTGCTGGTAACCATCGTGTTCAAAATTATACAATTAACTGGGACTACAATCCTTAACTTAGGCACCTACCAGTTGTATTTTCAGTATGTTAACCGTCGCGGGCATTCTTTTTTACTTGTCAGTTTTCAGCTGGCTCATATCAAGGTATATGAGTAGGGAGCTTGATGGCCTCAGACCCTGGCAGGTCGTTGCCGCGCTGGGTTTTAAAACGCTGATGGGGTGCATTTACGGGTATATCTTCCTCGTAAATTATAACGGCGACGATACCTGGCAGATGCATAATTATTCGATTGAACAACAACAGATTTTATTGGATGATCCGGTTCGTTTTTTTACAGAATACATACCGATCGGTGCTTTTGGAAGATATGAGAGTACATCGAAAGATGTTTATTATTACCTGCATGATCTTGAAGCCTGGTTGCTGGCAAAGCCTTTCGCAATCATAAATTTCATCACCGGTGCCAATTATTATGTGAACATAGTGTTTTACAATGCGGTGGTATTCTTTGGTCATTACTGGCTATTTCAGCTGATGATCAGGAAGTTCAATGTCTCCCCGGTCGCGCTCTACATCGCAGTCTTCCTGTTTCCACCGGTTGTGTTCTGGTTGAGCGGGTTGCGGGCAGACGGGTTATTGTTGTTTTTCCTGATGCTGGTGATAAGAACATTTCAATCTATCCTTGTTAAGATGACCGGCCGGAATTTTGTCGTTTTGCTGGCCGGACTTGCCGGTTTAATTATTCTCAGAAGTGCTTTTGCCGTTCTACTTATTCCCGGTCTGTTTGCTTGGTGGCTGGTTGTGCGTTCCGGAAAACGGTTGGGGATTGCATTTGCAGGTGTTTATGGCATTTGTGTGCTTGTTTTCCTGGGAAGCGGATTGTTACCCGGGGATAACAGTCTTACAAACATTGTTGCCGAACGACAGCGATCTTTTGCCGCGCTTGATGCAAATACCAGGTATACGCTTCCGGCACTGACAGCTGAACCCCAGAGTTTTCTGATCGCGCTACCACAGGCAGTTTTAAATGTGTTTTTCCGGCCTTTTCCCGGTGAGGCAAATGGTGCCCTTCAGG
>JBEVNF010000149.1:0-6454 GCA_040508255.1 Flavitalea sp. | reverse complement strand
TATTTGTCAGGCAGCCGGATCAAAGATAGCCCTGGCCTGAACCGGATAAAATACCACTAAGTGGTAAATCTGATGCACTGTTTCCCGAATCTGATATTTTCGTTTAGCGACCGAAGAATTTGTTAATTGCTTCAACGCGATTGTTAACATGTAATTTTTCGTAGATATGGTAAACATGCTTACGAACTGTTTCCTGGCTGATAAAAAGATTGCTGGCTATCTCCTTGTAAAGTAAGCCTTTTGCTAAAAGTTCGAGGATCTCTTTTTCTCTTGGTGATAAGGTGCTAAGGTCAGCAGCCTTGGCGCTTGAAGCTTCCGGCGTTCGCTGCTGAAACGCATTTACAACCTTGCGGGCAATCTGGCTGCTCATAGGAGCACCGCCCTGTTGTAATTCGCTGATCGCCTCAAGCATACGATGGGGAGCAGTTTTTTTAACGATATATCCATTCGCACCTGCACTGAGCGCCTCAAAAATCTTTTCATCATCTTCATAAACAGTACACATCATGAAAAGGATCTCGGGGTTGTCGATCTTGAGTTTCCTGACAACCTGGATTCCATTCTCTCCCTGGCCAAGATCAATGTCCATCAAGACAATATGGGGCTGAATAAGTGGTATATGAACAAGTGCTTCCTCGGCATTCGGACAGCTTCCAACAAGATTGTAACCATCAGACATCACAATGATCTGTTCCAGCGCCGAGCGGATATCCTTATTATCATCAACAATACAGACATTAATATCCATAACGACAAAGGTCAATATTTTTCAGCGGGTTGTGAATACTACTTTGTGGTAAGAGGCACATACACGATAAACTTTTCCCCAAAGAACTCTCGTTCGAAGATCTGGTTGATCTCCATCATTCTTGGTCGGGCGTTCGATTGAGAAATTTCGGAGGCGAGATCGCCTCCCTTGAGACAGATCAATCCGTTTGGAACCGGCAGTTCATCATCAGAAGTTCTTACAACCGGTTTGTTTTTGCGCAACAAGGGCGTTGACCATCTCAGCAGATCTGCAAGTGGCGCAACAGCCCTTGAAACTGCAACATCAAACTTCCGGTTTTTTATGTCTTCGGCCCTTGTATGTTGTGTGGTAAGATTATTAAGACCAATGTTAGCTGCAACATCATCAACAACCTTCAGTTTTTTTCCGATACTGTCAACCAGGTGAAATTTCACCCTGGGAAAAAATATAGCAAGCGGTACGCCCGGAAATCCACCACCGGTGCCGATATCAATTACTTCCATGCCTGGTGTGAAATCAAAACTTGCCGCAATGCTTAAGGAATGCAGAACATGTTTTTCATAAAGGCTGTCTATATCCTTTCTTGAGATCACATTTACCTTCTCGTTCCAGTCTTTGTATAAGGCTTCCAGTGCAGCAAACTGCTTTAGCTGGGTCTCATCAAAATCTGCAAAATATTCTCTGATCAGTTCCATGATTTCTTCGGTTTTTTCCAGATTGCAGGGGCGAAAATGATATAATAAAAAAACATCCAGATATCAAGCAACCACCACCATGCAAAAAGATCATTTTCCTGCAAACGTTTCATCGCCTTCTGATAAATGATTGCCTGGGTAATGGACCTTATGGCAAATACACCAACAGCAAATCTCCAGTCAAACAATAAAATACTCAATACAAAAAACGGGTAGAAAAGGAAATGACTTAATGTATACAATCCAAGCAAAAACTTATGTGATGCTTTGTAAAATTTAGCTGTAGAGAAATGGCGATTCTTCTGTAGCGTCCAGTCTGTCCAGTTCTTTCTTGGTTCAGAAAGTGTAAACGCTTCCGGATCCAGCACAACGCGTGTGTTGTTTTTTGTAGCAACCTTGTTTACAAAAAGATCATCGTCACCACCCGGCACATGGTTGAGTGATGAAAATCCTTTGTTGTTAAGGAACAAACCTTTTTTATAGGAAAGGTTCCTGCCTACACCCATATAGGGATTGCCTGCAATAGCGTAAGAAAGATATTGAAGTGCTGTATGAAAAGTTTCAAAACGGATCAGCTTGTTCAGCATGCCCGGTTTTTTCAGATAAGCACCATAGCCGAGTACCACCTCAATTCCATCATCAAAGCCATCCTGCATTTTCTGCAACCAGAATTCGCTCGCAGGTACACAGTCGGCATCTGTCAGGAGAATGATCTCGTGCTTTGCTTCCTTAATACCAATTGAAAGCGGATATTTTTTGCCGGGAATACCTTTAGCTTCCTGGGTAAGGTTAACTATATGAAGTGTTTTGAAAGTTTTTTTGAATTCCTCCAGCAGGTATCTTGTTTCATCCTGGCTGTTGTGATTGATAACGATCACCTCATGCGTGGTAGGGTAGGTCTGCACAAGTACACCAGGAAAGTTTTTAACGAGATTGTTTGCTTCATCTCTCGCGCAGATTATCACACTCACCGGGTGTTGCTGGGTTTTATTTTTTTCAGGCTCTTTATAAAAAGCAAGATGCCTGAAGTAATACAGGTAGTAAAATAATTGTACAACGGTGATCGCACAAAAAATAATAAAGATAACTGCCCACCAGTTTGTGTTCTTTAGAAATTCCATGATGTCCATAAGGGAAAATTAAGGGGGGCGGTTTAGCCACAGGGTGCGAAATTACCCTTTTCTCATTACTTTTGCTGCCGTTTTTCACCCGGGTTTTGCAAATTTTCTTGCAGATCCACGGATGCAATCTGCAGCGTATGGCTTCACTTAGTTTCAACATCAACAGCACTGATCAGTTCTCAAAAGCAAGGGCAGGGAAAATAACAACTGATCACGGAGAAATTCTAACCCCGATATTTATGCCAGTGGGTACCGCCGGTAGTGTTAAAGGTGTGACACAGCAGCAGTTACACGAAGATGTGAAAGCGCAGATCATTCTCGGCAATACTTACCATCTTTATCTTCGTCCCGGTCTGGAAACAATGGAAGCCGCAGGTGGTTTACATAAATTTAATGGATGGACCAAACCAATTCTGACAGACAGCGGCGGTTACCAGGTTTTTTCGCTCGCAGGTACACGTAAGATCACTGAGGAAGGAGTGATCTTTCAATCGCATATCGATGGCTCAAAACATTTGTTCACTCCTGAATCTGTAATGGATATTCAAAGAGTGATCGGCGCAGATCTGATCATGGCTTTCGATGAATGTCCGCCATACCCAAGCGAATATGCCTATGCTTCCAAATCAATGCATCTTACGCATCGCTGGCTGGAACGTTGTTTTGAAAGGTTCAACAGCACAGAGGGAAAATATGGTTACTCTCAGAATCTTTTGCCCATTGTTCAGGGCAGTACCTTTCCTGAACTGAGAAAACAGTCATGCGATTTTATCAGCGCTCAGAACGCTGTAGCAAATGCGATCGGCGGTTTGAGTGTAGGGGAACCTGAACCGATGATGTATGATCTTACCGCGCTCTGTTGTGAAAATCTCCCGTACGAAAAACCAAGATACCTCATGGGAGTTGGTACACCATGGAACATACTTGAATGTATCAGTCTTGGCATCGATATGTTTGATTGTGTGATGCCAACAAGAAATGGACGAAATGCAATGTTGTTCACTTCAAACGGTATCATCAATATTGATAACAAGAAATGGGAAAAAGATTTTTCTCCGATCGATGAAGGTATTGAGTGTCATGTGAGCAATTTCTACAGCAAATCATATCTAAGGCACCTGTTCAAAAGCAAAGAATTACTTGGTCTTTCGATAGCGAGCATACATAATCTTGCCTTCTATTTACATTTAGTAACAGAAGCACGAAAACACATCATTGAAGGTGATTTTAATTCATGGAAAAATGAGATGGTGATCAGGTTGAAACAACGTTTATAACTGATCAGTGACTCATCAGCCAGGGCATCAGATCTTTTTCTTTAAAAGCATTCAGCCAGCTGTTGTGTACAACCCCGGGATATTCTGTGTACTTAACTTTTGCACCAGCTTTTTTCAGAGCGTTTACCATTAACCTTGAGTTGCTCACCTTAACGGTAGGGTCCTGATCGCCGTGAAAAACCCAGATGGGAAATCCGGCGCCATATTCTGAAACCTTATCCGGGTTCCCGCCACCACAGATAGCAAAAGCTGCTGCAAAGAATTTTGGTTTGCGCCACAGCATTTCGAATGTCGCCATTCCACCCATCGACAATCCACCGATATAAATTTTCGACTTGTTCACAGAAGTTGTTTCTGCCAGCGAATCCATCAGGTTGCTGACTGCCCCGAGTGTTTTGCCGATCGGAACATTTCCCGGGAACACAAGTCTGCCCAGGCTGTCTTCCTCTTTAAAATTCAATGTGATCCTCGCCCAGAAATCTGTGAAAGGACATTGAGGGATGACCACAATCGCGGGGTATTTTTTTCGGTTTACCTTCTCCGTGAAATAACTGCCGCCATGTTTCAGCTGGGCTTCATTATTCTTTCCCCTTTCCCCGGCGCCGTGCAAAAAAAGGATGAGTGGATATTTCTTTGAAGGATTGTATTTTTCAGGATAAAGAATCCGGTAATTGAGCGTGTCGGACCCGGAAACAAACTGTTTTTTAAGATAGGGGGAAGTTTCCTGCGCAGATAAACCGGAAATCTGAAGCAGGATGAAAACCAGCAGAAGCATTTTTTGCATATGCCGAATTTACCTTAAAAATCGTACCAGCCGGGCAAGCTTTAGTTAAAAATACAAGAGATTGAACGAAGGTTAGCAACCATTGTTATTATTAGTGATATTTGCAACCGATGAAATTACTCGACTGGTACATACTGAAAAAGTTCCTCTCCACCACGATCTTTATGGTGCTGATCTTTTCGTTGATATCGGTAGTGATCGATACCAGTGAAAAGACAGATGAATTCGTAAAATCAGGTCTTTCTGCCTACACGATCATTACCCAGTATTATTTTGGTTTTGTACCCTTCATCATTTCGCTGATCTTTCCATTGATGGTATTTATCGCCGTCATCCTCTTTACTTCAAAAATGGCCGGTCGCTCTGAGATCATTGCGATCCTTGCAGGAGGGGTCAGCTTTAATCGCTTATTGCGTTCCTACCTGTATGGAGCCATTATTTTTGGTGGTGGATTCTGGCTCGCAAATCACCTTGTAATACCGAAAGCGGTTACGCTCTATGGTAACTTCCAGGCGAAATATATCGATAGCGAAAGTTCTTACGAGAAACAGGAGTACTACAAAAAGCGTCGTGATTATTATTATCGTCTTGATACGAATACCTATGCAGGTATGAGAAACTATGACTCCACCACGAAGATGGCGAGGAGTGGATTCTTTATGGAACGGCTCAAGGATGGTAAGGTGGTATATAACCTCCGTGCCGATAATATCCGCTGGGATACTGCTAAAAAGAACTGGCAGATGAGCAATGTCGTTGAGCGAAGAATTGATGGGATCAGGGAAAAGATCAGCATTACCCAGACAAGGAACATTGATCTCTCAATGCGTCCGGATGAGATTGAAGACAAATACCTGAAAGGTAAGATGACGACGCCAACACTTGTTTCATTTATTGAGGAAGAAGAGTCGAAAGGCTCTGAAGGTTTGAGTACCTACAAAGTTGAAAGGTATAGAAGAGACGCTACCTCATTTTCTGTTTTCCTGCTCACCATGATGGGCGCCATGATCGGTGCGCGGAAAGTGCGGGGTGGAAGCGGTCTTCACATGGCACTCGGAATAGTTATAGCAGCCTTATTCGTGGTGATGGATAAATTCTCACTGACCTTCTCTACCAAAAGTAATTTCCCGCCATTATTGGCCGCCTGGACCCCCAATCTCATCTTTTCTGTGGTGACCATGTTTATTTATCGTACTGCACCGAAATAGTTGCCCGTTACCATAGCCGAAAGCATTAAAATCGCTTTAACACTGTGTTTTATATTAAATTATAATGAGAGTCAATCAAACCAGATTGATAGTTAGGTTGTTTTGCTTTAACTTTAAGCGCCTTAAAATAAGGCAAATCGTGGGTTGCGGCCAGTGAAAACAGCAGAACTGCGATTGTTTATCTGTCAATATAATTTGAAAAATAATGGGAATTATCAGAGATCGGTTCAAGGAAAAGGCAGCAGCTTCATCTGCTGAGATAAAGGAGCTTCTCAAGGAACATGGTAGCAAAAAAATTGGCGAGGTTACACTTTCCCAGGTTTACCAGGGTATGCGTGGTATCACCGGTCTTGTATCTGAGACTTCATTGCTCGATTCTAAAGAAGGTATTCGTTTTCGTGGTTATTCTATCCCCGAGTTACAGGATAAGCTTCCAAAAGCAAGAGGCGGTTCTGAGCCATTGCCGGAGGGTCTGTTCTATCTCATGTTGATTGGCGAACTGCCATCTGAATCTGATGTTGCCCATGTAACATCCATGCTTCAGAGAAGGTCCCAGGTTCCAAAGCATGTGTTTGATGTAATTGATGCCTTGCCGATCCAGACACACCCAATGACGATGTT